>SKXY01000002.1 GCA_007128175.1 Wenzhouxiangella sp.
CCTGAACGGGCCGCAGCTTTATCAGAGGGCCGTTGAACGGCTACCACGCCTGAAGGTGCTGCTGTGCTCAGGTTACGGCGGCCGCCAGGCCCTGGCCGACAGCGGGCTGTCCGCCGACACGGCAATGCTGGCCAAGCCCTTTCGACTCGGACAACTGGCTCGCGCCGTGCGTGAGGTGCTCGACACCCGGGACTGACGCAGCGCAGCGGTCCAACGCAACGGCAGGATTGAACAGGTTGGAGGACTCAGTCGACGGGCGCGGCGCGACGCTCGAGCAGGTCGACGTAGGCTCCCGACACCAGGTGGTCTGGCCTGATTCCGAGACGGCCCATCAATTGCTGCGCGATGGCGTGGCCGGCTTCGCTATCCAGCGTATCTCCGAGCACCACTTCCAGCTCGATGAAATCGCCCAGCCCCTCCACGCGATCGAAGTGCATGCGGGTCGCTCCGGTCAGCCACACGCGACGCTGCTTGCGCACCACCCAACGCACCCCCAGGGCCGCCGACAGCGCCGTGCGCAGGGTGTCGGGCTCGGATGTGCGCGATATCACGTAACTCGATTGCTTCGGCCCGGACTGGTCGGCACGCTGATACTGGATCAACTCAGCGCTGCCGTCACCGAACTCGCGCAGCTTGAGGCGCCCGTGGCTCACTTCGAAAAAGGTATCGGTCTGATCCAGGTCCTGAAACGGTCCGTCGGCCAGGGCGGCAGCCACCTTTGCCTGCGCCTCGAAGTCACTGGCGTGCGACTTGATCTCTATATTGGCCGGCATCAGCTCGCGTCAGATTCACCAATGGCGAAATCCACGGCCGCGGCCGCATGCAACTCGGTCGTGTCGTAGAGCGGCACGGGGATGTCGTCGGGACCGACCAGCATGCCGATCTCGGTGCAGCCGAGAATCACCGCACGGGCGCCGCGCTGATTGAGACTGGCAATGACCTGCAGGTAGCGGCGGCGGGAATCGTCCCGGATCACGCCATGACAAAGCTCCTCGAAAATCACCTGGTTGATGGTTGTCATCTGGTCGGGCTCGGGGACGATGGTTTCTATGCCGAACCGGCGTTGCAGGCGATCGCGCCAGAAACCGTCTTCCATGGTGAAGCGTGTACCGAGCAGGCCTACCCGCTCGATCCCGTCGCGCTCAAGAGCGGCGGCGGTGACGTCGACGACGTGAATCAGGGGAATGCCAATCGACGATTCGATCTCGTCGGCGACCTTGTGCATGGTGTTGGTTGCCACGACCAGGCCTTCGGCGCCGGCCTGCTCGACCCGGCGAGCCGCGTCGAGCAGCAGTTGCGTGAGTCCCGGCCAGTCACCGCTGACCTGTAACGGCTCGACCTCGGCAAAATCGAGACTATTGAGGATGATCGGGGCCGAACGCAGCCCGCCGAGACGTTCTCGCACACCCTGATTGATCAGGCGGTAATACACCAGGGTCGATTCCCAGCTCATGCCGCCCAGCAGCCCGATGGTTTTCATCCGCGTAGTATCCCCCTTTTTCCGTGGTTGCGGTCAAGTTGTTTTCGACCGAACGGTTTCGGGGACGAAAGCGCTTGCGTCCCCGAAACCTCACCCGGGCACGGGTCAGATCCGGCGCCGGCGCAGGCCGAACAGTCCCATGAGCGCAAGCAGACCACCGCCGATGATCAAGCCGATGCGATTGAGGGTGGGTACCGGAATGGCTTCGACCGTATCACCCGGGTCCGACACACCGGTGCCCGACAGCGGGAAGCTGATGGGTTCGGCGCCAGCGGCAAGAATCTGGGCACTGTCCTGGAATTCGCCCTCTGCGGTCGGCGAGAAACCGAACAACAGGGTGCAGGACTCACCGGAAGCGAGGACGAAGGGAACGTCGGCACAGGTACCGCCGGTCAGGCTGAACGGTGCGTCCGGAGCGACGATATCGTCGATCGACACATCACCGTCACCGTCATTTGTCAGTGTCAGCTCCAGCGCTTCACTGGCGCCGACTTCGACATCGCCGAACAGGCCCGCAGTCGGATTGAGCACCAGGTCACCGTCGACGCCCTCGCCGCCAAGCACGAAGCTGTCATCGCCAGCCAGCGCGTCGGACACCACGGTCGCCGTCTGCTCGAACGAGCCCGCGCTGTCAGGCGAAAAAGTGGCCGACAGTTCGCAGGCCGCGCCGGGGGCCAGGGTAAACGGAAGGTCCCCTCCGCAATCGGCAAGATCGACCGCGAATGGCGCCGAAACGTTGTCTATGGCGCTAACCTCCAGATCGGCGTCACCGTCATTGACCAGGTTCACCGTCAGCGGGCCACCGATTGCGCCGACGCTGACCGCACCGAATGCGGCGTCAGGACCGACGCTGATCAGCGGCGCCACACCGATTCCGGTCAAGCTCGCCGTGGTCGGCTCGGCCGTGGCATTGCTGGTTACAGCGATGGCATCGTTGAATTCGTCGCGCTCTGCCGGGCTGAAGGTCACCGACAGTGCGCAGCTCTCACCCGGATCGAGCTCGAAAGGCAGTTCGGCGGCACAGTCGGAGAAGTCGAGTGCAAACGGCACGTCGGCACCGGAAATGGCCTCGACGACCAGCGCGGCATCGCCCTCGCTGCTCAGCGTCATGTCGAGCGGTCCGGCGGTTTCGCCGACCAGGACATCACCAAAATCCAGGTCCGGCGCCAGGCCAATACCCGGATCGGCCACCTCCTGCACCTCGACACTGCCGGCATCGCAGCCTGAGCTGTCCGGAGCGGGACGGGGAAACCCGCGCTGGTCGACATCAAAGCCGTTGTCACAGCCGCTTTCCCCCGGCGTGACCAGATCGATGACCGGACTGGAAACTGCCGGCAGGTGAGTGGGCGTGGCGCCGCCGTTATCGGCCAGGCCGCCAAGCTCGGGATCCTCGCCCAGCACATCGGCACTGGCCACATCGGGCTCGAACAGACCGGTATCGGGCGCACTGCCAATCAGGCTGAAGCTGACATCGAACACCGTCTCTTCCGGCCCCGGTCCGCCACGCGGATGTTCGGCGGCAGGCTCGGCCCCGGCAAACCGCGCACGAATGCGATCCATCAAACGGTCGAATACCACTTGGCCGACCGGGCCGGGTCCGTCCTCACCCAGGTCGCCGGAGAGATCAGGCGAGTCCTCCGTCGCCGTATTCCCGGCAATGATGCTGTTGGCAATGGACAGAGTCATGCCGTAGGTGTCCTGGGATTCAGCCGCTACGCCACCTCCGCGACCATTCGTGGCGGAATTGCCAGTGATCGTGGTGCCGAGCAGCCCGGTCACACCGTCGGGGCTGCCGAAAATGGCCATGCCGGCGGCCGCCTCGGCCGTATTGCCACTGATCGTGGAGTTGATGAGCAGTACCTGATCATTGGTGCTGAACAACGCCGCGCCGCCACCGAACTGGCCGCCGTCGTTGGCGCTGATCGTGCTGGACGAGACCGTGATATTGCTTCCAGTGCTCACCACGGCCAGGCCGCCAACCTCCAGCGCGCTGTTGTCGGCAATCAACGTGTCGGTAATGCTCGCTTCCGAACCACTACCGTAGTGAACCATGCCACCGGCCGCATCGGCGGTGTTGCCGGTGATTGCCGAGTTGCGAATCTCCAGCGGTGCGTCATCGCCCGGGGGGATGACTCCCCGCTCCCCTCCGAAGCCGGAGACATGAAACAGGCCACCACCGAACTCGGCGCTGTTGCCGGCGATGGTGACATCCTCGATCACGACGCCGGGTGCGGCCAAGCCGCGCCCATCGACTTGCGGCGTCGGGCCGCCGCCATAGCTGCCAAGCACCGCCAGTCCACCGCCCTCGGTGGCGGTGTTGTTCTCGATGACCGAACCCGAATGCAAATGCAGGTTGCCGCGGGCAAACACGCCACCGCCGAAGTCGGCGGAGTTGGCGGACACTTCGACAGCGTCCAGCTGCGCACCGAATGCGGTGTCGAGCGCCAGGCCTCCGCCGTTGCCACCGGCATCGTTGCCACTGATGGTGGAATCGACAATGGACGCCTCGTAACCGTACTTGACGGCCACGCCGCCGCCGTTGTCAATGGCCGAGTTGTCGCTGATGGTCGAGCCAACGATGGTGGTGTCGTTTACAGCGGTGGCGGCAACACCGCCACCCACCCCATCGGAAGAGTTGTTGGCGATCACCGAGTCCTCGATCAACAACGAGTAACCTTCGAACATCTCGATGGCACCGCCATAGTAATAGGCCGAATTGTTCGTCAGGGTGGCATTCCTGACCACCAGGTTGCCACCGGTGCCATAGACCGCCGCACCGTAGACCGAATAACAATCCCGGATGGTCAGGCCATCGATCTCCAGGTCGACCGAGTTGAAACTGAGGCAGGCATGTTCGCCTGCACCACTGAGGGTCACTTCGCTGCCCTGCAGCGAAAGATCTTCCTCGATAGTCGGGAGGGGCGACTCCAGGCTGATAGTCTCGCCGGCCAGGCCGGGGGCGAACGTGATCGTATGCGGGCCGTCGATAGCGTTGGCATCCTCGATGGCCTGGCGCAGCGACCCCGGACCGCTGTCATCAGCTGTGGTGATTTCGAAGTCGTCGGCATGCACAACGCCGGAGGCAAGCGCAAAACCGATAGCCACGGTCAGCGCATGACGTCGCGGAGCGACATGAAACGTGCGATTTGTTTGCATGGAATTCCCTTTTGATTGGACCTGGAGACGCCGCGCACGAAACCCTGTGCCGACGCAACACCCTCTGACACACCAGACATGATATGAAAAACTTCCGTGACATGAAAGCCCTGCGACCCCATCGCCGCCCGGCTCGGATTCCGGCGGCATAGCAGGCATAATTGGCTGCTCAATTGCCTGACTTGGAACCATCACGCCCATGCCATCCGACCCAACGCAGAGTGCGGCTGCCGGCGCTTCCGGAAGCACCCCGGCCGACGCCCTTCGCAGCGTCCATACCCGCAGCTTCGTCGACCTGCTGAAAAAACTGGGATGCTCGGTGCTGGTGACCACCTACCAGGCCGGCAAGCTCGCCATCCTGCGCGAGAACGACGGCGTCATCAACACGCACTTCCAGGTGTACCGCCGCCCCATGGGCCTGGCCCACGACGCCGGCCGGCTGGCGCTGGGCACGGCGGCCACGGTGGAGGAGTTCCGCAACATGGCCGACGTGGCCGCCAAGCTCGACCCGCCCGGTCGCCACGACGCCGCCTACCTGCCGCGCAACAGCCATGTCACCGGCAACATCGACATCCACGAGATGGCCTACGGCGGCGACGAACTGTGGATCGTCAACACCCGCTTTTCCTGCCTGTGCACGCTCGACCGTGCCCACAGTTTCGTACCGCGCTGGCGGCCGCCATTCATTTCCGGATACGCACCGGAAGACCGCTGCCATCTCAACGGCCTGGAAATGATCGAGGGCCGGCCGAAGTACGTCACCGCCCTGGGACAAAGCGATGAAGCCGGCGGCTGGCGCGACAACAAGGCGGCCGGCGGGGTCCTGCTCGACGTCGACAGCGGCGAAGCGATCTGCACCGGCCTGTCCATGCCCCATTCCCCGCGCTGGCACGACGGCCGGCTGTGGCTGCTGGAATCGGGCAACGGCACGCTGAGCACCGTCGACCCTGATTCCGGTAGGATCGAGACCGTGGTCGAACTGCCCGGCTTCACCCGCGGCCTGGATTTCTACGGCCCCTTCGCCTTCATCGGTCTGTCGCAGGTGCGCGAATCGGCCACATTCTCCGGCATCCGGCTGACCGAACGCGAAGCCGAGCGTCACAGCGGGGTGTGGGTGGTTGACCTTCGCAGCGGCCGCATCGTCGCCTTTCTCAAGTTCGAGGAAGCCGTGCAGGAAGTCTTCGCCGTCACCGTACTGCCCGGCATGCGCTTTCCTGACGTACTCGCGGCGGACAACCCGCAGGTGCCCATTTCCTACGCCCTGCCCACCGAGGCCTTGGCCGAAGTGCAGCACGCCGCGTCACCCTCCGAGAATCCCCCGTCATGAGCACGAATTCCACCCACACGCTACAACGCGTCCATGGACGGCTCGACGAAGCCCTGTCGCAGGAACTGATCGAGTTCTGGACCGCTCAGAACGCGGTACCCGACGGGGAGTTTGACGATCGACTGCCCACGGTGCTCTCACTGCTGCGCAACGCCGACGGCGACATCGTCGGCGTCAGCTCCGCGCGCAGCACGCGTCTGGCCTTGTTCGCCAACCAGCCTTTTCACGTCTTCCGTTACCTGCTCACCAGGGAAGCCGCCGAGGCGTCCGACTGGCTTGCCCTGCTGCTGGCCGGTTGCGAGATTCTCGACGAGCGCGCGAACGCGCCGGACCACAGCGGCGAGATCGGCATGCTGGTAAGGATCACGCAACTGAAACTGCAGCAGGCCTGGCCGGAAGCGATCTGGCCGCAAACCGGCCTGGTTCACGCCGGTTTCACCGAACAGGGCCACCAACTGCGGGTTCGCTATTACCAGGACGCCCGCATCGACATGGAGGCCCGCGCGTGAGCGACCGCCGTCTCGACGAATTCGAAATCGACAACGTGCGTGAATCGGGCAACCGTGACATGATCGACGGCGCCGTCGAACTGTGGCTGGCCGAACGGGCACTGCCGCGGGCCGGTGCCGAACGCCGGCGCGACCAGTTGTTGCTGGTCGCCCGGGAGGTCGCCTCGGACCGCATCGCCGGCATGGTCACCACCTATCTCGAGACCCAGCCCCGGCTTCGCGTGCCGCTGTGGACCATGCGCGCCTACGTGGCCGAAGACTTCCGTCAACGCGACATCGGCTTTCACATGCTGTTCGCCACGCTGGACTACCACCAGCAACGCTTCCTCAGCGGCGAAGACACTTCCGGCCGCGGGCTGTACATGGAAATCGAGAACCCGATCATCCAGCGCGCCCGCAACGAGGCCGTGTGGCAGCGCTCGCGCTTCGTCTTCATCGGCGTCAATGCACGCGGCCACCACTGCCGCGTGCGCTATTTCGACGGCGCGCGCATCGACTGACGCGACCGGCCAGGTACGGCGTCGTTCCTAGCGTTCTGCCCAGGGCGGCGTCGGGAAACGCGCCTCGTCGGTGGCCAGCTCTTCAGGCCACACCACCACCTTGTCGCCGTCCTGCCACTGGATGAACAGACCCTGGTTGGCGGTCTGGTAGCCGCGCTCGTCGACCGCGTACGGGCCGAACACCGTCTCCATCTCCAGCGCCAACAGCTCTTCGCGCAGTGCGTCCTGATCGAGGCTGCCGGCGCGGCGGGCGGCTTCGACGAACAGCTGGCAACTGCCGTAAGCGCCGGCGGCATGGAAACTCGGGGCCCGGCCATAGGCATTCTCGTAGGCCTCGACGAACTCCTCACTGCCTGGATTGGGCAAGCCCGGCTCCCAGGCCGAAAGACCGTACACGTACTCGGCATCCGCGCCCAGCGTCTCCTGGAATTCCGCCACCGCGCCGGAAGTGCCGAACATGTCCACATCGACGTTCATATCCTTCAACTGCCGGGTCACGTCAATGAAGTTGTCCAGCGCCGAGGCGGCCATGGCCAGCACCTGTACCTCACCCTCGTCCATGGCCTCGATCAGTTCCGAGAAATCCTCCGTGCCCGAGGGATAGGTCTCGTGAAAAACCGCCGTCATGCCGCGCTCGGCGGCCATCTCGGCGGCACCGGCGGCGGCCGCGCGCGGAAACAACTGGTCCTCGGCGATCACCGCGACGCGCTCGAGTCCGCGCTCGTCGGCCATGTCGATCAGCCCGGCCAGGAACAACTCCGCCGGCGGCAGCACCATGAACAGGTACTCGCGGCCCTGCTCCCAGATCGAACTGGTCGCCGCCAGCGGCGAGATCTGCACCATGCCGTGGCGCTCGGTCACCGGGGCGACCGCTTCGGTCAAGGTTGAGCCGTACGGCCCCATGACCGCATCAACCAGTCCCTCGGCCAGCATTTCCTCGTACAGCGCAATGGCGGTGTCGGTATCCGAGCGGTCATCATGGATGACGAACTCAATGTCCCGTCCGAGCAATCCACCGGCGGCATTGACGTCCTCGGCGCACAACCGATAGCCGTCGCGGGCCGGAATACCCTGGGTGGCATAGGCACCGGTCTCGGACATGGTCGCGCCGATACGGATGGGTTCATCGTGTTGCCCGGCAACCGACAGCCCCATGGCGAGGACAAGTGACAGCATGACGGGTGTTGCAAACCGGCGTTTCATTCCTGGGCTCCTTATACTCGGCATTCGATTTTCATCCCAGCATAAGCGAAGCAGCCCGCCGGCTGCACGCCGCGGGCTGCTCGTAGATCAGCTTTGGAGTGGGTAATAATCGCTAGGGATCACCGACACCGGCGTAAGGCACACCCGAAAGCCGGGCCATGTCGCGGTGCCAGGTGGCCAGGTCGTCGCGATTGAACTCGCTCAACGACGAATGGCCGCAGGCCCGCGCCATCACCTGCATCAGGCCCACCGACACATCGAGGAAATTCTTCAAACGCTGCGCGGCATGATCGACATCCAGACGCTGGCGCAGGTCCTCGCGCTGGGTGGCGATACCAGCCGGGCAGTTATTGGTGTTGCAGATGCGCGCACCCACGCAACCGATCGCCTGCATGGCGCTGTTGGCCAGAGCGACACCGTCGGCACCCAGCGCCATGGCCTTGACGAAATCGATCGGCATGCGCAGACCGCCGGTGATGATCAGCGTCACCCGGCCACTGGCATTCTGCTCGTCGATGTAGCGACGCGCCCGCGCCAGCGCCGGAATGGTCGGCACGCTGATGTGATCACGAAAGATCTCCGGCGCCGAACCGGTACCGCCGCCACGACCATCGAGAATGATGTAGTCGGCGCCGGCATCGAGCGCGAACTGAATATCGCGCTCGACATGGTTCGCACTCAACTTGAACCCCACCGGCACGCCGCCGCTGATCTCGCGCACCCGGTCGGCAAATTTGCGGAAATCAGCCACGCTCGAGAGATCCTCGAAGGTCGGCGGCGACACCGCCGGCTCGCCCTCGGGAATGCCGCGCACCTCCGAAATCTTGCCCGTATTCTTGCTGCCGGGCAGGTGACCGCCGGTGCCGGTCTTGGCACCCTGTCCGCCCTTGAAATGAAACGCCTGGATGTCGGCCAGCAATTCCTCCCGGTAACCGAACTTCGCGCTGGCCAGCTCGAAGAAATAGCGGCTGTTGGTTTCCTTTTCCTCGGGCAGCATGCCGCCCTCGCCCGAGCAGATCCCGGTGCCGGCCAGTTCCGCCCCCTTCGCCATGGCGATTTTGGCCTCCGGCGACAAGGCGCCGAAACTCATGTCGGAGACAAACAGCGGGATATCGAGCTTGAGCGGCTTTTTCGCTTCCGGGCCGATCACCAGCCCGGTATCGACCTCGGCATCCTCCATCAGCGGTTTGGTCGCCATCTGAGCGACCATCAACTGGATCTGATCCCAGTGCGGCAACTGATCGCGCGGCACACCCATGGCTACCATCGGCCCGTGATTGCCGATCTTCTCCGGCCCACCCTCGGCCATCCGGTGAATGATCTCGACGGTAGGCTCGTCCTTCGTCGCTTTCGGCTTCGGCGGCTTGTCGCCGTCAGCTTCGTCTTCCGAATCTTCAGGTGGTTCCCGGCCAACATCGTCCTTATCGAACTTGCTGTGGGTGCCGTCACAGAACGGCTCGTCGCCGGTCTGCTTGCACTGGCACAACACCGCCTCCCCGCCCTCGTCGGCTGTAAACATTTTCGGCTCGATGCCGGTGCCCGAATGCGACCCGTCGCAAAATGGCTGATCCTTCGACCGGCCACAGCGACAGAAGGCATACTCCTTGCCTTTCTCCAGGGTGACTGTGACCGGCTTGATGTCGGCGATGATCGGTTGGCTCATGTTCTGTTCCAGGTTCGGACGAATGACGGTAGCTGCGCAGTCCTCGCGCCGGGCACATTCCAGAACGGAAGTGCCGATTCCATTGAATTCACCATAACCAATGGGCGTGAACGGTCAAGGGGAGTGCCTCGCATGGGGCAGTTGATCAAGTCTCGTCATCCCGGTCGCGACCTGCCCGCTGCGCCGGTGCGCCCGGCCGTTGCCGGCGCGATTCTTCGTTCTCTTGCCTCGGCCCCTCGGCGATACGGGTCACCATGTACTTCAGTCGCAGGAAAAACAGGGGAAGAAGCGCCAGAAAACCGAACAACAGCGCCGCCCACAGCCCCCGCTCCAGAATGGACGGCGGGTCCGAAGCGGGCACCAACATCAAACCAAACAACGACGCCAGGAAAACGAAGGCGCCAACGCCGGCCAGGTACATGCACCACCGCGGATATAGACTGGAATTCATAGCCTCCGATCTCGACTGTTCTTGACCAACAATACAATGCCGGTTATCGGGGCGAAAAGCCAACCACAAAAGAACCACAACCAAGGACTTCGATTGGTTGCCTGCGCCCAGTAGGCACAAAATATCGCAAACAGAAAAAAAACCATCCCGACACTGGCATAGTTACCATCCATGATCCCTCCGAACTGATCTTTCGCAATTCATTATGGCCCGACATCATTCGGTCCAACTCGGAAATCGGGGTGTGCGCCAGCTCCTACAAATAACCGCCCGGGTCAGCGAAGTACTCGCTGCAGCCATGCCACGCAATGGCTCCGGCTTGAGTGGATGGTAAGCGCGAACTTCCCAATTCACCACACCTCATTCGCCATTCTTTTGCGTCGAGCCAACTCTTTCTTGCTCGGCTCGGCGCTCGGAAACGAACCGGTCTTGATATCGCCGTCCGGCACATAGGTACTCATTACAACACCGGTGCTCGAAATCCGAGAACGAACGAGCCGCAGCGCCGATGGACGGGCTGTCTCGCTGAAAAGGCGTTTGCCCCGCCCAAGCACCACTGGAAACGTCCACACGTTGTATTCATCGATCAGTGAGCCGGCCTCAAGCGTCTGGATCAGGTTGCCGCTACCAATGATTTGCAAATCAGGACCTGCTTGGGCCTTGAGACTGTCGATCGCCGAAACGACATCGCCCTCTAGCAGTGTCGAATTTTTCCAATGGAGCGTCTGCAACGTACGTGAAGCAACATGCTTTTTCGCTGCATTGAGTGTATTCGCAGTCGAATTGTCACCCGCCTGGTAGGGCCAATAGGCCTCGAATATCTCATAGGTTCTGCGACCAAGCACCAGTTCCCGATTCTTGCCGTCGAAACCTGCTGCTGAAATATCCATGCTTTCATCGGGGTAGGCGAACATCCAGCCTCCGAGCATAAATCCGCCAGTGGGATCCTCTTCCGGCCCACCGGGCGCCTGCATGATCCCGTCAAGCGATACAAATGTAGATGCGATGAGCCTTCTCATGGAAACACTCCGGTCGGGGGTAACCCCCCTTTTGGAGACTATTTTAGAGGAGGCGACAACTTTCCTGACAGAGGGGGGTGCAAATCAACCGTGAATTCCATAGCGCGGCGACGAAAGCTGTTCTTCTGGCCTATGCGAAGTAAATTCGACACGATGTTTCCCTTGTATAGCGTTTGCATTAACCGGCGCCGGCTTTGCCGGCGCCCGAGTTGAATGCATTGTTATACGATGTGCTGCAAGGCCTTGGCAAGGTCTCGACCAGCTGTTGGAGGGGGAAGGGGTTTTCCTTCCAGCTGATAAAGTTCGATGGCTTCATCTACGATCTTGCAGAGCTCCGCAAAAACTCGCTGTTCGTCGGAGCCATGACACCCCCCATAGAGCAGACCTGGGGCGCTACCCACAAAACATTGGTCCTCCTCGGACCACTCCACAATTTTGGCGTAAAGAGCACTTTCCTTCATTTCTGGGCCTCCTGGACCGCCTTCTCTACGGCCC
>SKXY01000290.1 GCA_007128175.1 Wenzhouxiangella sp.
GCCAACCAGCAACGGCTCTCCGTCAGGCCGCCTGGTCGGATTGACGCACGGGGCCGTTAACCAGCGCGTCGCGGGTCGCTTCGACGATCAGGTCGACTTCGGCGCTGGTGATGCCGAAAGTGGGCGTGTACCGCAGCGAGTTTTCACCGCCGTGGATAACGTTGATGCCGTGCATGCGCAGGTATTCCTCGGTCGAACCTTCGCCGTAGGCCTTGTAGCGGCGGCTGTCGAGCTCCACCGAGAACAGCAGGCCGGTGCCCTGCACGCGGGTGATGCGTCCGTCAAGTTCGCCCTTCAGTTGCTCGAACTTTTCCAGGAACTCCTTGCCGCGCTCGACGATGTTGGCGCGCAGCTCGGGCGTGACCATCTGCAGCACGGTCGTACCCACATCCAGTGCACGCGGGTTGGCGGTCATGGTGTTGCCGTAGACGCCCTTGCGATAGAGGTTGGCGGCGCGTTCATTCATCGCCAGCACCGACAGCGGGTACTGACCGGCGTTGAGCGCCTTGGAATAGGTTTCCATGTCCGGGGCCTCCAGGTGCTCGAAGCCCGGGTAGTCGACGATGGACAGCACGCCCTGTGAGCGCAGGCCGGCCTGGATGGAGTCGACCAGCAGCAGGGTGCCGTGTTCCTTGGTGAGCTTGCGTGCCAGCGCGTAGAACTCGGGATCGAGATCCGCGCCAGGGTTTCCTTCACCCATCACCGGCTCCATGAATGCCGCTTCGATGAACACCTTGTTGGACTCGGCCCAGGCGAACACCTGTTGCAGCTGTTCGAGATTGTTCGGCTCGACCGTAATCAGGTGGTCTTCGTCGCGGAAGGAAGCGAGGAATTTCACGTAGGTCTGGCGGGTGGAGTCGGAGTAACGCGCGGGTCGGTCGGTGCGACCATGGAAACCGCCGGTCAGCGACAGGCGATGAATCTTCCAGCCAGATTTGTCACCGCCCGGATCGGTGACCAGCTTGGCGTTGATGTCGGCGATGCGCCCGGCCACGGTGACCGACTCCGACCCCGAGTTCATGCACAGGAAGCGATGGTAGGGGCAACCGTCTTCGCGCCGATGGCCGATCTCGGCCTTCAGGGCCTCGAAAAACCGCAGATGCGAGAAACTCGGCGTCATGATGTTGGCCATGACATGCGGCTGGTTCATGGCCTGCAGGATTTTTTCCGGACCATGCCCGAATCCGAGCATGCCGTAACCGCCGGAATCGTGCAGCACTGCACCCTTGCTGGTGATGATCCACGGGCCACGCGCGGCCAGCGCCACGTAAGGGTTGACCGCGTCGTCGGCATAGAAGTTGACGTAGCCGGCCTGCAGGGCATCCCTCTGCTGGGCCTCATCGGCAACCACCAGTTCCGGGTAGGCTGACTTCCAGCATTCGATCACGCCCAGTGCATCATCGACAGCCTGTTCCAGCCGCGGATCGATGTCAGCGAGGCGCAAAATCGCGTCGTTGGAAAGTCCGTGGGTCAGCGGTTTCCCGCCCATGTTGCGCAGCTGTGAAAGTTTGTCGAGGATGCTCACGTTTGTTCTCCCGAAGGGTGGTGCAGTAAAGCCGACCATTGTAGCAAGCCGGGCCGGTGACCGTAAGCCGTCAGCCAAACCCCGTAACTCGTAACCGGTAAACTGTAACTGTCCGCCACCGTGATGGATGTGACCCGGGGCCGGGCTTGCCACCGGCCGGATTCAGAACCTGGTCCGCCACTCGGCAAGGAGGGTGAGGCCGTCGGTATCGGGTGGAAAACCGGACTGTTCGGCGACGGTGCG
The DNA here is from genome assembly GCA_007128175.1 of Wenzhouxiangella sp. GTDB lineage: Bacteria > Pseudomonadota > Gammaproteobacteria > Xanthomonadales > Wenzhouxiangellaceae > Wenzhouxiangella. The sequence goes on from SKXY01000290.1 coordinate 1,769, forward strand.
TTCGCTTTCGAGCAGCAGGAGTTCGACTGCCAGACGGCTGCGCGCACCGATGTCGCGTATCCAGGCGAAGGTCAGAGTGCGGCCGCGGTCGTTGAAAAGGCCCCAGTCGGCGTTTTCCAGGAGGTCGTCGACGTGGAAGCGATCATGGCGCAGGGACCAGCGCCCGGTGCGCGTGTCAATGGATGCCAGCAGGTAGGCGGCGCGGAAGTCGGCATCCACCCATGGCACGCCGGGAAATCGGATCCGGGTATTGCCGCTGGTGATTTCCGCCATCAGTTCGGCTGCTTCTGTGACCTGCCAGTGGCCACCAGCGTGCAGGAAACGCGTATCCCAGGCCCATTCGTTTCCGTGCAGCATGCGGTTGCCGCGGTTGTCGATCCAGGCGACCTGGCCGCTGAAGGCATTGCCCCGGTCGTAGCGGGCGCGTGCAGCCCATCCCGGGCGGTCATCCAGATCGCTGCCGAAGCCGGTGGTGCCAAATCGGCGCTGGGCCTGGAAGGAGCCGCCGTCGTCAAGCGAGAACACCGGCGGCAACGGCAGTACCTCGTTGAATCCGCTGAGACGGTCGTGCATTGCCCAGCCACGCCAGGTGACCAGCGTGCCCAGGGTATCGTTGCCGCCGAAAACGGTTGCACCCAGCGACCATATGTCGCCGTCCTCGGTAAACGACTGCCACTCAGCATCCAGGCCCAGTGGCCGGAACTCCTCGGCAAACCAGCTGTTGATGGCCGAGTAGGTCAGGGTGTACGGCGACGCCCAGAGCGGATCGATGTTTTCCTGCGAGGAGGGGAAAAAGAACAGGCCGCCGGTCAGTGCCAGTTCGCCCCGGTGGCCGACGGCTCGCCGATAGCGTGCCCAGGCCTCGGTCAGACCGGCGGTATCGCCCTCGTTGGAGGCGCTGGAGGCCCGGGCGACGGCATGAACCTTGGCCTGCCAGCTGACCGAGGGATTGAAGCGCAGCGCGAGCTGGGTTTCGCCGCGGATCCACCCATCGCTGTCGCCGGGAGCTTCTCCCCCGGCGGCCAGGCGGCCGAAACCACCCTCGATCCAGCCTGGCTGACCTTCCACCCAGCCGCCCCGCATCCCGGCGAAACCGATCAACTCGACCGCCTGGTCGTCTTCGGCGGTGATGGGCATGGAAAATGACAGCAGCGCGAGCACCAGCGTCGGCGCAAAGAATTTGCTGCGATACATGGCAACCTCCCTCAAGGCGGCCGCAGGGTGCGGCGGGCCGGTGTATGCCCGATTGATTCTAGTGTACCCCGTCGTTAATCCTGTAACATTCAGCGAGCCGGAAAGCGCTTAGCTGCAAGGCAGGGCTCGCAGGGAATGCTTATTGCCTTTCCAAGAGCCCTAACGCCGCAGATGAGCGC
>SKXY01000108.1 GCA_007128175.1 Wenzhouxiangella sp.
CCGGCGATGGTCAGGACGACTGCCCAGAACGCGACGAACAGGGTATAGGTGAGCTTTTTCATAACAGTTCGAACTCCTCGGTATGGATTCTTGAAAGCGGCACGCCGGCGGCGCGGGCGTGTCGCTGGATCAGGTGGTTGAGCGGCGTGGGGCCGCAGATGTAGATCTCGCGCTCGGAAAGGTCCGGGCAGACTGTTTCCAGATAGTCCTGGTTAACCGGGCCTTCCTGGTAGAAGTAATGCATGTGCAAGTGAAAGCCGGGCAGGGCGTCGGCCAGTGACTGCAGCTCATCGAGAAACAGGGCACGGGCCTCGTCCTGGACACAGAAGATCAGATGGGCGTTGGCCGCTTCTCCGCGACCCTTGAGGTGACGCATTCGGGCCAGGAAGGGCGTGATGCCGATGCCCCCGGCGACCCACAACTCCGGGGTCTGGATACGGTCGGGGCTTTTGAAGAAGCGGCCGTAGGGGCCTTCCACCGTCACCTTGGAGCCGACCCGGATGTCCTGTATGGCACGGCTGGCATCACCCAGGTCCTTGATGGCCATGCGCAGCGTGTCTTCGTCGGGCGAGGACGACAGCGTGTAGGGATGCTCCTCGCGGTGGCCGTCGGCCAGTTTGCGGTCGAACGGTGTCATGTAGACGAAGTTGCCGGCCTGGTACTCGAGTGATCGCTTTTTGGGTTCCAGGACCAGTTCGACGACGTTGTTGGCCGGTTCCCTGACGGCCTTGATCCGGTAGGGCAGTCGGCCTATACGGCGTGAAAATACGAAACGCCAGGCTACCGCGCCCACGGCCAGTGCGGCGAAGGCCGACCACACGAGCACATCGGCCCAGCCCGGCATGGTGCGCGAGAAATAGAAGGTGTGAACCAGAGCCAGGACGACGGCCGGACCGGACAGGCGGTGAACGAACTTCCAGCGCTCGTAGTCCGGGCGGCCGAAGAAATGGAAGCTTGGCGCCAGAAAGACCATCATCAGGACCAGCGCCAGCCAGCCCGACCAGGTGGCGATATCGGAAAGCGGCGGGAACAGGGTGGCGAACGCGACGTCGATGCCGTGTGTCCCGGCCGCCATTGCCAGCAGTATGGGGTGGAGCAGCAGCAGGATCAGCGACCAGGCGCCGAGCAGATGATGGGTGTGCCACAGCCGGGTCAGGCCGCCGAAGGGTTGATCGAAACCCGGTACCCGGGCACTGAGCGCGGCGGCGAGCAGCAGCAGGGCCAGGCCGGCAACGCCGGTGAGTCGCCCCAGGGCATTGAGCAGTGCTGCCGGCGATGCGAAGTCTGAGGCGCCGAAGCCGGGCAACAGCAACATGACTGGAACCAGGGCCAGCAGCCAGACCAGCAGTCTCGCGGTTCGGGCACGAATCATGCCGTGGTTTCCCTCTGTGTTCACTTTAGTGATCTTCAATGTAGCAAAAAGTGTGATGGGCTGCCTGTATTTCCCGCAAGTAGTGACCGAATCCGGCACCCATGACCTCCGACCCATGCAGCGTCGACGATGCCCGGTTAGAATCCGGGATCGTTTTTTGCTTGGAGAAGTGTCTTGTACAGGACCATCTTCCTTTTGATTGTCGCCCTGGGCGTGGGCCAGGCACTGGCTAACGAGCCGGTGCTGCGCCAGCCCGTAACCGATGTGTTCGCCGTGACCGGCGTGCGTATTGTCGTTGGTCCGGGCGAAGTGATCGAAAGTGGCGCACTGGTGGTGCGCGACGGAATCATCGAAGCGGTTGGTGAAGGGATCGACATTCCGGCCGACGCGACGGTCTACGAACATGATCCGGAGGAGGTCGAGCTGACGATCTATCCCGGACTGATCGACGCTTACGTTCCGGTCGCATTCGCCAGCGACAAGAATGACGACGATGACGACAACGGCGATCCGGTCGTTCATCGCCCCGGGCAGTATCCGCATCCGCTGATCACGCCGGATCGACGCATGAACTCGAAGCACTGGCCCGCCGATCGAGTCGATGCCCTGCGCCGTGCCGGGTTTACCACGGCGGTGCTGGCGCCGGAAGAGGGCCTGGTGCGCGGTCGCAGCGCGCTGGTCAACCTGGGCGAGGGTGGCTTTGGTGCCAATGTGATCGAGCCGGATCTGTTCCAGCACATCTCGCTGCATGCACGCATGTCCGGTCGCAGCTTCCCGTCCTCGCTGATGGGCGGCATGGCCCTGTTGCGCCAGGCTCTTCTGGATGCGCAGTGGCAGGCCGAGGCACGTTCTGTGTGGCAGGACAATCCCTCGCAGCGACGCCCGGAGTTTCTCGAGGGAGTCGAATCGCTTGAGGCGTTGGTAACCGGTGATGTCCCAGTGGTCTTCGAGGCCACCGACACTCTCGACAGCCTGCGCATCGCCGGTCTGGTCGATGAGTTCGGCCTGTCGGCCTGGATGGTTGGTCACGGTAACGAGTACCAGCGCCTGGACAGCATTGCCGCAAGCGGCATCGGCCAGATCCTGCCGATGGACTTTCCTTCGGCCCCGGATGTGGATGACGATGCTGAGCGCGAGGTCAGCCTGCAGGAACTGCGCCACTGGAACCTGGCGCCGGAGAACCCAACCCGGGTGATGGGATCGGGTTTGTCGGTGCTGCTGACTTCTCACCCGCACGGCAGCCCAGCTGGGCTGTTCGAGCACCTGGAAAAGGCGATCGAACGCGGTCTGGACCCGGATCGTGCGCTGGCTGCACTGACCACCGAGCCGGCCGAGGCGCTCGGACTCAGCGGACGTGCCGGTCGTATCGAGGCCGGTTACATGGCCAACTTCCTGCTGGTTGAAGACGAACTGTTCGTCGCCTCGCCGGCGATCCGGGAAATCTGGGTGGACGGTCGCCGTCACCTGCTGCGCGAAATGGATCCGCCAGAAGTCGAGCCGGCCGGCAAATGGGACATCGAACTGATCGTGGCCGGGATGGGCAGTATCGACGCCTCGCTGACGCTCAGGGGCGATGCGCCTACGCTTTCGGGCAACATGGAGATCATGGGCACCCGCCTGCCGTTGTCGGAAGCGCGCGTATCCGGCAGTCGCCTGGATATCCGCATCGACGGCTCGCGCCTGGGCATGCCCGGCTCCTTCACCATGTATATGGATATCGAGGGTGATCGCGGCCGTGGCGCCGGTTCGAGCCCGCAAG
>SKXY01000228.1 GCA_007128175.1 Wenzhouxiangella sp.
CCCCCCCTTGACCTGACATCATTTCTCCACTATATTCGTTTAATCTAATTTAGATTTCACGGAGACACGCATGGGTCGCACCCTCGCACTGTTCAGCATGCACAACCGGCGATGGATCTTTGCCGGCGTGGCGTTGCTGGCCATCATTCTCGGCCTGATGATGCCGAAAATCACCATCGACACCGATCCGGAGAACATGCTCAGCGCCGACCAGGCCGATCGCATCGAACACAACCGGATCAAGGAACTGTTCGATCTCTACGACATGATCGTGGTCGGCGTGGTCAACCGTGACCATCCCGAAGGCATCTTCAATCCCGAATCACTGGGCGCGCTGTTCGAGCTGACCCGATTCGTCGAAGATATCGACGGGGTCATCACCCGTGACGTCATGGCCCTGCCCACGGTGGACAACGTCGAGCAGGTCACCCCAGGCACGATCAGCTTCGAGCGCATGATGGAGCGCGCGCCGGCCGACCAGGGCGAGGCTGACGCCATTCGCACCGCCGTCGAGCGCCTGCCGATGTTCCACGGCACGCTGGTTTCCGAGGACGGCCGCGCCGCCGGCATCTACGTACCCATCGTCGACAAGAACGAGAGTCACCGCATCGCCACCACCATCGAGGACTTCGCCGCCGGGCTGGATTCCGGCGACGAGTTCCACGTCACCGGACAGCCGGTGGCGCAGGATACTTTCGGCGTGGAGATGTTCCAGCAGATGGCGGTTTCCGCCCCGCTGGCCGGGCTGCTGATCTTTTTGATCATGGTGTACTTCTTCCGCTCGGTGCCACTGGTGATCGCACCGATGGTGCTGGCCATGGTGACCGTGATCGCCACCATGGGCCTGCTGATCGGGCTGGGCTACACCGTGCACATCATGAGCTCGATGATTCCGATCTTCCTGATGCCGATCGCGGTGGTCGCCTCGGTGCACGTGCTGTCGGGCTTCACCGACCGTTATCGCCTGGGAGACGACGTCAACGAGGTGATGGGCAATGTCATGCAAAGCCTCTACAAGCCGGTGATCTTCACCGCGCTGACCACCACCGTCGGCTTTGCCTCGCTTACCCTCACGCCCATTCCGCCGGTACAGGTCTTCGGCGCCTTCGTCGCCGTCGGCGTGCTGCTGGCCATGGTGCTCACGCTGACCTTCATTCCGGCCTACATCGCCGCGCTACCGCAGAAGACCATCGACCGCATGGTCTCGCGGGTCAAGGCCCACGAGAGCGAAGGCAAGGGTGCCGACTGCAAGCTGTGTGACTTCATGTCGGCCGCCGGACGTTTCGCGGTCGGGCGCGCCAAACCCTTGCTGCTGCTGTTCGTCGGTGTGCTGGCCGTCGCCATCTTCGGCATCACCCAGATCCAGATCAACGACAACCCGACGCGCTGGTTCAAGGAAAGTCACCGCATCCGGATCGCAGACAGCGTGCTCAACGAGCATTTTGCCGGCACCTACGAGGCCTACCTGGTGCTAGAGCAAGCGGAAGGGCGTGAACTCGAGGCCATGCTCGACGATCGCACCGCGCCCATCATCGAGGAGGCCCGTGCCGCAGGCTTCGATATCGAGAACGACTGGCGCGAGCTGGTCGAACAGGCCCGTGCCGACGAGGCGACGGCCACGCTGGACAACCTCACTTTCGCACTCGATGACAAGCTGTTCGATGTCGGCTTCGAGGAAGCCGAGTGGTGGGAAGCACTGATGGAAGCCGCCGAGCGCGTCCAGTCCGAGGCACTGTACTTCCAGACCCCCGAGGCGCTGGAGTACATGGTGGCCCTGCAGGACTACCTGGCTGCCGGCGGCCATGTCGGCAAGTCCAATTCGCTGGCTGACCTGGTGCGCACCATCAACCGCGAACTGGTCAGCGGCGAGCCGGACGACTACCGCATTCCGGGAAGCCCCGCCGGCGTGGCGCAGGCCATACTGAGCTTCCAGTCCTCGCACCGTCCGCATGACCTGTGGCATTTCGTCGCTCCCGACTACAGTCAGGCCTCGATCTGGCTGCAGCTTTCCTCGGGCGACAACCAGGATATGCAACGCGTACTCGACGGCGTCGACGAGTTCGTCGCCGACAACCCGCTGCCCGAGGGCGTGGAAATGACCTGGGGTGGATCGACCTACATCAACCTGGTCTGGCAGAACGAGATGGTGGCCGGCATGCTGTTCGCCCTGCTTTCGGCCTTTGCCATCGTGCTGCTGATGATGGTCTTTTTGTTCCGCTCCATCGTCTTCGGCGTGCTGGCCGTGCTGCCGCTGACTTTCACCATCGCGCTGATCTACGGGGTGATGGGCCTGATCGGCAAGGATTACGACATGCCGGTCGCGGTGCTCTCCAGCCTGAGCCTGGGCCTGAGCGTCGACTTCGCCATTCACTTCATCCAGCGCATGCGTGCCCATCTTGCCGATCACGGCAGCTGGCGCGGCGCGCTGGAGTACGTGTTCGAGGAACCGGCGCGCGCGATCACCCGCAACGCCGTGGTGATCTCGCTCGGCTTCCTGCCGCTGCTGGCCGCCGCCCTGGTGCCCTACATCACCGTCGGCATTTTCCTGGCCTCGATCATGGCGGTCTCGGCCGTCGTCACCCTGCTGATGCTGCCGGCCATCCTGTCGACGGTACCCAGGCTGTTCTTCGGCAAAAATACGGCGTGAAAACAATGCACCACAGAGGCACAGAGGACACAGAGTGTTTTATTGAAAGAACCGGATGGTTCTGGAGGAAATGGAAATGAAGACTATTAACCGAATTGCTGTTGCTGGACTGATGCTTTTTGGCATGAGCGCGATCTCGGCTGAAACGCCGGATGTGATGAAGATTGTCGAGCGGGCCAACGAGGCGTCGTATTACGCTGGCGAGGACGGCCGGTCGGAGGCGCGCATGCGCATCATCGACGGTCGCGGACGTGAGCAGGTACGACAGTTCACGCTGCTGCGTCGCAACGGTGAGGATGGCCGCCAGGACTACCTGGTCGTGTTTTCCCGCCCGTCCGACGTGCGCGGCACCGTGTTCCTGGTCGACAAGAACCCCGGCGGCGATGACGACCGCTGGCTGTACCTGCCGGGCCTGGACCTGGTCCGCCGCATCGCCCCGGGCGACAAGCGCACCAGTTTCGTCGGCTCGCACATGTA
>SKXY01000237.1 GCA_007128175.1 Wenzhouxiangella sp.
GCCCCTCGATATCGGTGAAATCGCCCTGCCCGGTCCAGCCAATGTACTCCACGCCCCCATCGGCCAGATTGACTCGCCAAAGCGCGAACACGCGAGTGTTGTCGCTGAAATCACCACGCGAATTGATACTGTAACCAAAGGGTTGCGCGCACAGCAAAGCGCTGGCCGTGAGGGTCACAGCCAGCACGACACACCGCAATGGGAGCGTGAACGCGCGCATGATTTTCCTTTTTTATAGAGACTCCGACATGCTCAATAATAGCAGAGTCTTTGCGAATATCCCATAGACCGCTGATGAACAAGCGAAAAACGACAGTCACACGAGGCTACATTAAAAAGGACTAAAATGGTCCCTTGTACAACGAGGCCCAAGGAATGCCGATGTCCCGATTCATCAACACGCCCGCCAACAGCCGCAAGGCGGTGCGCGATATTGACGCGCACCGTCAGGCACCGAAGACCGGTGTACTGCTGGTCAACCTCGGTACGCCTGACGCGCCCGACACGCCTTCTCTGCGTCGCTACCTGCGCGAGTTCCTGTCGGATCGGCGGGTCATCGAAACGCCGCGCGCTATCTGGTGGCTGATCCTCTACGGCATTATCCTGCCGTTTCGCTCCCCACGCTCGGCCAGGGCCTACCAGCGAGTCTGGACAGACCAGGGCTCACCGCTGCTGAGCATCTGTCGCACGCTGGCCGACAATCTCGAGAAGGCACTGAGAAAAACCTCGCCGCAGATCAGCGTTCTGCTGGCCATGAACTACGGTCGCCCGTCCATCGATCAGGCCGTCGAGCGCCTGCGCAAGGAGAATATCCAGCGCCTGCTGGTCATGCCCATGTACCCGCAGTACTCGGCCACTACCACGGCATCGGTATTCGATCGTGTGACCAACTCGCTGCAGCGCCTGCGCTGGTTGCCGGAGGTACGATTCATCAACGACTACCACCACGATGAAGCCTGGCAGGAAGCCATCGCCGATTCTGTCCGTCGCTTCCAGCAAGACAAGGGCAAGCCGGAGAAGCTGGTGTTTTCCTTCCACGGCATTCCCAAACAGTACCTGCTCGACGGTGACCCGTATTACTGCCAGTGCCAGGCCAGTGCACGCCTGATCGCCGAGCGGCTGGAACTGGCCGACGACGACTGGATCTGCACCTTCCAGTCGCGCCTGGGCCGGGCCGAATGGCTCAAGCCCTACACCGACGAAACGCTCGAGCAGATGGCCCACGACGGCATCCGGAACGTTCAGGTGGTCTGCCCGGGCTTCTCGGTCGACTGCCTGGAAACCATCGACGAGATTGCTTTCGAAAACCGGGAGGAGTTCGTCGAGGCCGGCGGCGAGACGCTCGATTACATCCCGTGCCTCAATGACTCGGATGTCCACGTGAAGATCCTGGCTGGCCTCTGCCATCGTCACGGCCAGGGCTGGCCGGAGTTCACCGGCGTGCGTGCTGCCGGCGCATCGGAACTTGAGCGCCGGGTAGAACGTGCCGACCACGCCGCGCAGCGACTCGGCCTTGACTAACTCGCTAACGCGGCTGCGAATCCTCGCCACGCTGGCACTGATCGGCACACCGCTATACCTGTTGCAGGGGAGGCGTCTCAGGTGCACCACCCCGCGACTGCCTGAAGTTTCCGGGCCGCGACACGGTCAGATCGAAGGGGAGCAACCGCCTCTGAAGCTGCTGGGCATCGGCGAATCCCCGCTGGCCGGGGTCGGGCTCGAATCCGCGGAGCAGACCGTGATCGCCCGCTTGGCCATGAAACTGGCCGACGAATCCGGCCGGGCGGCACGCTGGTCAGTCGTTGCCCGCGGCGGGGTGACGGTGGCCGACACCAATGCCAGACTGCTGCCGCAAGTCCCGGACAACGACGTGGACCTGGTCCTAATCGGCCTCGGCGTCAACGACTGCCTGCAGCTGACCGGCGTGCGTCGCTGGCAACACGGGCTTGAGAAGCTGCTCGACGGGCTGGCCGAACACTGCCGGCCGAAACTGGTTGTCCTGGCCGGCGTGCCGCCAATGCAACACTTCCCCGTTCTGCCGCGGCCGCTGGCGGGCATGCTAGGGCTGCGTGCCCGAATGCTCAATGCCGCGTCGGCCGACCTGGCATCGCCTCGAAACGATCTCGTGCATGTCCCCATGGACTTCGATGGCCGATCACCTGAGCTGTTTTGCCGTGATGGCTTCCATCCCTGTGCCCACGGTCATGCACTGTGGGCCGAGCAGCTCGCAAAGGCCATCGCACCACGGCTGTGAACGGGATGATTTCGTACGCCTGATCGAGGTCGATTCCGATCGCGTACCGGCCCGAAACCTGTCAGTCTTCTGCTATGGTTTCGCCAGCAACCCACCGACCTGCCAGAGCATGACCAGCGTCAGCGCCGCCCAACCCGTGAAAAATGCCGAACAACTGCTCAAGAGCGTGTTCGGCTACGAGCGTTTTCGCGGCCGGCAGCAGGACATCATCGAAACCGTCGCCGGTGGCGCCAATGCCCTGGTGCTGATGCCGACTGGCGGCGGCAAATCGCTCTGCTACCAGATCCCGGCACTGATGCGCCAGGGCACGGCGGTCGTGGTCTCGCCGCTGATCGCGCTGATGCGCGACCAGGTCGAGGCACTGACCCACAACGGCGTGGCCGCCGCGGTGCTCAACTCCAGCCTGGATGCAGAGACGCGACGGCGCACCGAGCAACGCCTGCTCGCCGGTGAACTCGACCTGGTTTACGTGGCCCCCGAGCGCCTGCTGCGCCCGTCCATGCTGTCGCTGCTCGAGCGTATCGACCTGTCCCTGTTCGCCATCGACGAGGCCCATTGTGTTTCGCAGTGGGGGCACGACTTCCGCCCCGAGTACCTGCAACTCGACGTCATCGCCCAACGCTTCCCATCGGTGCCCCGCATCGCCCTGACCGCCACCGCCGACGAGCGCACCCGTGGCGAGATTGCCCAGCGCCTGTTGCCCGACGGCGGCGAAACCTTCATCGACAGTTTCGACCGCCCCAACATCCGCTACACCGTCGGCATCAAGCAGAACGCGAAGCGTCAACTGCTGGCCTTCATTCGCTCGCGCCACGCCGGTCACTCCGGCATCGTCTACTGCTTTTCGAGAAAGCGCGCCGAGGACAC
>SKXY01000206.1 GCA_007128175.1 Wenzhouxiangella sp.
GGATCGAGGAGTACCCGATTCCCGAACCGATGGCCAAAATGATCCGGCGCAAGCTGCTCGATCGCACTGATGAATGAGCGACCCGATTTTACCCTCTATCCCTCTCCCCACCTTTTCAGTATGGACGGCCGCGGGGCGGGCGGCGGTGTTCCCTGAGCTTGTTGGAGCGGCAGCGGGCGAGATGGCGGTCGCGTTGCTCGATTTCACGGTAGACACGGTTGGGGTTGGCACGCAGGGCCCAGCGGTAATGCATCTCCCAGTCCAGCGCCCAGCGCTGGCCGGAGAGGCCACACATCATGCGCCGCGCCTCCTCGTTCTGGCGCATGGATTCGCCCGCGTACCAGTGTGCCAGCCGGTGTTGAGGATGTTCGTGCTGGTAGTGCCGGTAGTAGGGATCCGGGCCGCCGCCCGGTGGGTAAGGAGGCGGTTCGGGCTGGGCCGCGGCCATGAGCGGGATCAGCCACGCCAGGATCAGAATGCTTGCTTTCATGGATAGACGGACCATGGTGAGCGTATTGGCTGCCATTGTCCGGTCTGGAGGCTGAATGTGTTCTGAATCCGTATTCACGGTCGCCGAAATTCCAAGCACCAGGCACCAAACTAAAGAATTTCCAAGCACCAAGCACCAATTCTCAAACCAATTCCAATGACCGAAATTTCAATGCTCCAAACGGTGATGGCAGCCGCGTCTGGCGATCTGCCACTAGTGCAGCCCCTGCCAGCGTGAGGTATCTGCGGTTGGTCATGCGCACGGGCTGCTGGCTTCGGCACCACGCCCGTTTCTGTCATTGGGATTTGTTTGTAATTTGGTGCTTGTGATTTGGTGCTTTTATCGACTCAGGTCGTCGGCGGCGCTGGCGGTCGGGGCGTTACCGGCTTGCGGCGCCAACGCGCCCGCAGGGTGATCCACAGTACACCGGCCAATACCAGTGACCCGCCGATGATCAGTCGGGGGCCGGGTCGGTCGCCCCAGAATCCGATGCCCAGCAACACGGCCAGTACCGGCACCAGCAACAAATAGGGGGTGATGAGATTGACTTCATGGCGTTGGATCAGCCAGTAGAAGCCGCCATGGCCGATGATGGAGGCGCCCACGGCCGAGTAGGCCACCGCCAGCCAGACGTCGGGCGCAGCAAAGGTGGCCGGGATCCCGCGCAGCGGGTCTTCCAGCCAGAGTGCCAGTATGGCCAGAGGCACAATGGACAGCAGCGCGTTCCAAGCCTGGAAGTTGAGCACGCTGATGCCTTGGAGCCGACGCATGAGGATGGTGCCGGTGGCAAGGGACAGCGCCGAGAACAGGACCAGGATAAGGACATCGAGCTGCGACAACACCAGCGGGTCCAGGCCCATCACCATGACGCCGCCGAATGAAATCAGGATGCCGGTCGTGGTGCGCCAGCCGATGCGTTCGCCCAGGACGAGCACCGCCAGCAGGGTCGACATGGGAATGTAGATCTGCATCAGCAGTGCAATTGACGAAACGTCGGCCGACCTCCCCAGGGCAAAGAACACCAGGCCGAAGTGAATCGCGCCCATGGTCCAGCAGCACGCGACAAGCGTTTTCCACTGGCGGCGCAGCGGAAATCGCAATAGCGGCAGCAGCAGCAACAGCACCAGCGCGAAGCGCACCACGGTAAAGGTGATCGGCTCCATGGACTGCACCGCCCAGGCGGCGGCGATGAAGTTGCCTGCCCAGATAAGGCAGATGAACAACAGCAGCAGAAAGTGGGCAGCGGGCATGAGACAGGGGGTCGAAGAAAGGCGCACATTGTGCCGCAAAAAGTGGTAGCCGAAGCGACGCAGGCTGTCACTCAATTGACGATTTCCGTCACCTTCTCCTGCCCCGGATTTCGTCAAGCAGGGCCGCAGCCCCCTGTCTACCGTTCCATCGACCACTTTGGCACGATTTCTGCATTACCTTTACCGAGAGCAAATACCAGAGTACAGAACAATGGCCGAACTCAATCTTATCAGTGTCAGCGACGGTCCCGATCTGCGCGTCGACGAGCCGGTTGCAGACAGCGAATTTGAAAGTCTGCTGGCAGACGAAGTCGTGGTCGAGTGGCTGCGCAGCCTGGAAACCAGCGACAACGCTTGCATGGCCGACTGACACATCGGCTCCCGGTGGCCGCCGTGCACGAGTGGCCATCTGAAGAATTTGGGAAGGGGAACCCGTGGTGTCAGCAACACCCGACACCTGAACCGTCAACCGAAACCGCCGGTTGACAATCGACGCCCGCCTTCACGGTGGGCGTTCGTTTATCCGCTAAACTCGTAGTCGTAATCCACACGACACGATCTAGATGCAACTCCTGATAGCCTTCAGTTTCTGCCTGGTGATCATGATCCTGCTATGGATCTGGCAGCGACGGTCGGGGCGGGCGGACTGGGTCGATGTTGCCTGGGCGGCACTGATCGGGCTGCAGGCGATTGCGTGGGCCATAGTCGCTGACGGCGCGGCCGAAAAGCGCATCCTCGTTGTTCTGCTCGCCGGTACTTGGTCATTTCGTCTGACGCTGCACCTGGCCAGGCGTCTGGCGCAGGAATCCAGCGAAGACGGCCGCTACCAGGCCATGCGCGAGCATTTCGGCCATCGCCAGTAATCCTTTCTGTTCTTCTTTTTCGTCTTCCAGGCAGTGGTTGCCTGGCTGTTTGCCCTGCCGGCGTGGGTGGTTGCCCATGATCCTTCGCCGCTTTTGTCGGGCTGGGTAATCGCGGGGGTGGTCGTCTGGTTTGCCAGCCTGGCCGGCGAGTCCATCTCCGATCGTCAGCTCGCCGCTTTCAGGGCCGAAGCGGACAACCGTGGCAAGGTCTGCCAGGTCGGCCTGTGGCGCTATTCGCGCCATCCGAACTATTTCTTCGAGTGGCTGCACTGGTTCAGCTACCCGCTGGTCGCCGTCGGCGCACCCAATGCCTGGGTGGCCTGGCTGGCGCCGGTGGTGATGCTGCTGTTCCTCTACCGCGTCAGCGGCATTCCGTATACGGAAAAGCAGGCGCTGAAATCGCGCGGCGAGGCGTATCGGGAGTACCAGCGGACAACGTCGGCGTTTATCCCCTGGCCGTCGAAGAAGGCGAAAGGTGAAAGGTGAAA
>SKXY01000062.1 GCA_007128175.1 Wenzhouxiangella sp.
AGTGTTTCATGTCAGAAAGTGATTCGCTTGCGTCCATCCAGCCGCCCGAGAACCCGGGACGGCGTCGCCTGTTGGCGTGGACAACGGGAGTGGTCGGTGCCGTCGGGGTTGGTGCAGCCGTATGGCCATTCGTATCGTCGCTGCAGCCCAGTGCCAGGGCACGCATTATCGGCGCTCCGGTGGAGGTCTTCATCGGCAACCTGGAGCCCGGCCAGCTTGTTCGTGTCCAGTGGCGAGGAGCGACCATCGGCGTGATGCGCCGCACTCAGCGCATGCTCGAGGATCTCGAGCGTATGGGAGACCAGCTGCGCGACCCTGAATCCAGCGCAGAGCAACAGCCGGAGTACGCGCGCAACTACCACCGCTCGATTCACCCGGAAATCCTGGTGGCCAATATCCATTGCACCCACTTGGGGTGCGTGCCCCAGGTGCTCCCCGAAGTCGGTGCTCAGCCATTCGACGAAAACTGGCGCGGTGGTTTCTTCTGTCCGTGTCATCGCTCGACCTTCGACCTGGCCGGACGTGTCTTTCGCGGTGTGCCGGCGGTGCTGAATCTTCTGGTGCCGCCGTATCGCTACATTGACGACGACCACATCCTCATCGGCGAAGACCCGGAAGAAGGAGCAGTCTGACATGGCCAAGCCTGCCAGCTCGATCAACAAGAACATTCATGCCGTTGGCCAGTGGATCGACGAGCGGTCCAATATCAGCGAGTTCTGGAAAAAGCACCTGAGCGAGTATTACGCGCCGAAGAACTTCAACCTGTGGTATTTCTTCGGTTCCCTGTCGTTGCTCGTGCTGGTCAACCAGATCGTCACCGGCATTTTCCTGACCATGCACTACAAGCCCGACGCGGAGCTGGCCTTCGCCTCGGTCGAATACATCATGCGCGACGTCGAGTGGGGGTGGCTGATCCGCTACATGCACTCCACCGGCGCATCCCTGTTCTTCGTCGTGGTTTACCTGCATATGTTCAGGGCGCTGATGTACGGCTCCTACCAGAAGCCGCGTGAACTGGTCTGGATCCTGGGGGTTACCATCTTCCTGGTGCTGATGGCCGAGTCCTTCATGGGTTATGTGCTGCCTTGGGGTCAGATGTCCTACTGGGGTGCACAGGTGATCATCTCGCTGTTCGGCGCTGTGCCCTGGATCGGCGAAGGCCTGGTCGAATGGATCCGCGGCGACTACATGGTGTCTGACGCCACGCTCAACCGCTTCTTTGCGCTGCACGTGGTGGCGCTGCCGATGGTGCTGCTGCTGCTCGTGGTTTTGCACCTCGCTGCCTTGCACGAAGTGGGATCGAACAACCCTGACGGGGTCGATATCAAGGCGAAAAAGAGTGCCGAAGGACGGCCGGTCGACGGGATCCCGTTCCACCCCTACTACACCGTCAAGGATATCTTCGGTGCGGCTTTCTTCCTCATTATCGCGGCCTTCATCATCTTCTTCCTGCCGGAGTTCGGAGGATATTTCCTCAAGCCCGACAACTTCATCGAGGCCGACCCGTTGGTAACGCCGGATCACATTCCGCCGGTGTGGTACTTCACCCCCTTCTACGCCATTCTCCAGGCAGTGCCGGACAAGTTGTTGGGCATCGTGCTGATGGGTGCGGCGGTGATGATTCTCTACCTGGTGCCGTGGCTTGACCGCAGCCCGGTCAGGTCGCTGCGCTACCGCAGCTGGATGTCAAAGCTGGCGCTGGCCATTTTCGCCGTGGCATTCATACGGCTGGGCATGCTGGGCCTGTCGCAGGATTCCAGCAACTTTGAACTCAGGTTGTGGACGTTCCTGTACTTCGCGTTCTTCATCCTGATGCCGATTTGGACGAGCTTCGAGCGCACCAAACCCGTACCCGAGCGAGTGACCAAGTGATGAGTTATCGACACATTCTGATTTTTCTCGTGCTGATTGCCATGACTGGCACCACCCTGGCCGCGGGCAAGGGCGGTGGCCTCGATCATGCCGACACCAACGTTCATGACCGGGCTTCCCTGCAGCGCGGTGCGGCGTTGTTTGTCAATTACTGCATGGGGTGCCATTCAGCCCAGTACATGCGCTATCAGCGACTCGCCGAGGATCTGAACCTGACCGAGGAGCAGGTCGAGGAGTTCCTGGTCATGGGTGACCGCGAAGCGGCCGACTACATGTTGACCGCCATGGATGCCAGCGACGCTGAAGCATGGTTTGGCGTGACGCCACCGGACCTGACGCTCACGGCTCGGTCACGGGGTACCGACTGGATCTACACATTCCTTCGCAGCTATTACCTGACCGAGGACGGCTGGAACAATACTGTTCTGGAGAATCCGGCCATGCCGCATGTGCTGTGGGATCTTCAGGGCATCCAGCGGCCGATTACCGAGACGTATACTGATGATGAGGGACAGTCGCATACACGCGTCGTCAGCCTGGAACTCGATGAAGAGGGGCTGATGTCAGCGCGGGATTTCGATCGCGCGATGCTCGATCTGACCGCGTTCATGGAATACGTCGCCGAGCCGGCGGTGCTCAAGCGCGAGCGCCTCGGAATATGGGTTCTGCTGTTTCTCGGACTACTGACCTTCCTCGCTTACTTGCTGTACAAGGAGTACTGGAAGGACGTGAAGTGATGCTGACGTCTGTCAGTCCGGCGGCCAAGCGCCGCCTTGCCGGAGTATGTCTACCATGATGGCTCTTTACTCTTCGGAGAACTGCATCGATTGTCATCGGGTGCGATTCGTTCTCGCCGAAAAGGGGATCAACGTCGAAATCATCCACGTGGAGCAAGACCGGGCCGCAACTGCGGACTTGGCCGAGCTCAACCCCTACGGCGAGACACCCACGCTGGTTGATCGGGATCTCACGCTGTACGGCACCTGGGTGGTAACCGAGTACCTCGACGAACGCTACCCGCATCCGCCGTTGATGCCCGTTGATCCGGTCTCTCGCGCCTACCTGCGATTGGCGATGTATCGTATGTTTCGCGACTGGATCGACGCGGCCAAGGTCATCGAGACCTCCGGCGGCGAGAAGAAGATCGCGGCGGCGCGAAAGCAGCTGCACGACGGCATCATTTCCTCCGACGAATTGTTCGGGGTCAAACCGTTCCTGCTCAGCGATGAGCTGTCGCTGGCCGATTGCGCCCTGGTGCCTCTCCTGTGGCGTTTGCCGGCCTACGATATTGACCTGACTGCCAGGCAGGCCCCCAACGCGGTAAGGTACATGGAGCGGATGTTCGCGCGCGACTCTTTCAAACGCAGCCTGACCGAGGCCGAGAGAATCTTGCGCGAAGGTGAGTAAGGAGATGCTTTCGAGCCGCCCCTACCTTCTCCGGGCCCTGCACGAATGGATCGTCGACAGTGGGTGCACACCGCACCTGCTGGTCGATGCCGAGCAGCCAGGTGTCGAGGTTCCACAATCGGCTGTGAAAGACGGTCGGGTGATCCTCAATGTCAACCCATCGGCTGTGCGCGACCTGCTCATCGACGCCGAACTGGTGACCTTCGTTGCCCGTTTTGGTGGTGTGTCGCAGGCCGTCACCGTGCCGGTGAGCGCGGTCGAGGCCATTTACGCACGCGAGAATGGCCGCGGCATGATGTTCCCGGACGATGACTCGGACGAGCCCCGGGAGGGGGGGCAGGCGGGCGGCGACACTGAACCGCGCCCACGCAAGCCAAATCTCAAGGTCATCAAGTAGCCTCCGGGGTCAGGGTTGAAACAGCAATATTGGTGCCCGAAGCCCCGGCTAATCTCTTGCCGGAAACCGGAATTTCTATTCAATCAACCGTCCTCCGTCTTCCCGTTCCCCCCAGATTGATGCCAGTCTGTAACCCTGAAGCACCAGCTCGCCGGAGCGGCGCTGGCCTCCGTCGGGGCTGAAGTCGAACCGGTAGCGACGTTGCCACTGGAGCATGCCCCGGCCCGAACGCACCGGCCAGATTGCGGCCAGCGTCACGGTCTGGTCGAGCAACTGCCAGTTCTGACGGTGGCAGAAATTTCGTGCATGCTGGCGGGCGCGGTCGCGGGCATTGACCGCCGAGGCCCAGTAGAGCGCGACGGCGGCAAGTATCAGCAGGACGCTGAACGCCTCGTTGAATCCGGTCATCGACGGGCCCTCAACAGCACGTAGACCGCACCGGTACCGCCGTCGTTTGGCGGGGCCGAGGCAAATGCAGCCACACGGTCGTGTCGACTGAGCAGGCGGGCAGTGAGTCGCTTGAGTTGCGGTCCGGCCGGTCCGGAGCGCAGACCCTTGCCGTGAATGATCTTGATGCAGGACATCCCCTCACGATCGGCGTGGTCGAGAAAAGCACGAATCGATTGCCCGGCCGCTTCCAGGTTCATCTGGTGGAGATCGATTTGGTCCTGCACTCGCCAATGGCCGCGGCGAAGTCGGGAGAGTACCCGTTTCTGCAGGCCGGGGCGCAGGTAGGTGATTTCCTCTCCGGTTTCAATGGCACTGAAATCGATCGGGGCATTGGCCAGGTCCTCCATCACCCGGCTTTCGTCACGTTGACGCTGCGCCGGGACGGCACGCGGGGCAGGAGGGCGAGAATGCACCCGGTCGCTTTTCAGCCGGCGCACCGAGCCGACAGCTTCGCGAAACAGGTCGAGATCGTCTTCAGAATCTTTCATGTCAACATGACTTCCGGCGTTACCGAGGGGCCCACTTCATTTATAGTTACGTTTTACCCTGTCCAGTTCAACCATGCACATTCTGATTGCCAACGACGACGGGCTGTACGCGCCCGGCATCCGCCTTTTATCCGAGCGCCTGGCCGATCATAGTGACCAGGTGACGGTGGTCGCACCCGATCGCGATCGATCGGGTGCCAGCAACTCGCTCACTCTGGATCGTCCGATCCGGGTTCACAAGCGCGATGATCGCACGTTCATGGTCTACGGAACGCCGACGGATTGCGTCCACATTGCCATCACCGGGTTGCTGGGCGATGAGCCGGACATGGTGGTGTCGGGCATCAACGCCGGCGCCAACATGGGCGACGACGTGCTCTACTCGGGCACCGTGGCTGCCGCGATGGAGGGCCGCTTCCTCGGTCTGCCGGCGATGGCCGTTTCGCTGGCATTCTCCGAGCAGGGACCACATCACTACGATACGGCCGCCGAGGCGGCCTGTATGCTCATGGCGCAGCTCAAGGATCAGCCCTTGCCGGCCGACACCATTCTCAATGTCAACGTGCCGGATGTGCCGTGGAGCGAGGTTCGCGGTTTCGAGACGACCCGTCTGGGGCATCGGCATCGATCCGAGGATGTCATTCCCATCGAAGATCCGCGCGGGCGCAGCTTCTTCTGGATCGGCCCGCCCGGCGGCGAGCAGGACAACGGGCCGGGCACCGATTTTCACGCAGTGCGTCAGAACTACGTCTCGGTCACGCCCATCCATGTCGATCTGACCCGATACCAGGCCCTGGACCAGGTCAGTCACTGGATTGACCAGCTCAACTCCGGACGTTACCGGCAGCAGCAGTGATGACCCATGCTGGCGGCATCGGTATGACTTCGGAAGGCACGCGCCAGCGGCTGGTGCGGCGCCTCCGCGACAAGGGGATTCGTGACGAGCGCGTGCTCGAGGCCATGGCGGCGACACCGCGGCACCTGTTCGTTGATGAAGCCCTGTCGTCGCGTGCCTACGAAGACACGGCCTTGCCCATCGGCCGTGGTCAGACAATTTCACAGCCATTCGTCGTCGCCATGATGACGGCTGCGGTACTGGGCGAGGGACGGCTTGGCAAGGTGCTGGAGATTGGAACCGGTTCCGGCTACCAGGCGGCCGTCCTGGCAAGGCTGGCCGACAAGGTCTTTACCACCGAGCGCATCGGTGAATTGCAGCGCAGCGCCCGCCAGCGCTTTCACCGTCTCGGGCTGCACAACATTTACACTCGACATGCCGACGGCAATGATGGCTGGCCCAGCCAGGCACCATTCGATGCAATCGTGGTGACGGCGGGCGGGCGCATTCCGGATGTGCTTTACGATCAACTCGCCGACGGCGGCGTGCTCGTGGCACCGGAAGAAGCCGGCTTGCACCAGCAGTTGATCCGCGTCACGCGCCATGGAGATCAGTTCGAGCGCGAGAACCTGGGTGCGGTGAGTTTCGTGCCATTGCGCGAGGGTCTGGAGTAAGTGATCGCACCGGAGCGTCGATATGTTCCGCGGATTGTATGACCGGGTTCTGCGCGCGTCGCGGCATCGCCATGCGCGCCGCTATCTTTTCGCCCTGAGTCTGACGGAAGCGACAGTCTTTCCGGTGCCGCCGGATGTCATGCTTGCGCCGATGGTGCTGGCCGACCGGCAATCAGCCTGGCGTCTGGCTTTGCTGACCACAACGGCTTCAGTGCTTGGCGGGTTGATCGGCTACCTGATTGGCCTGCTGGCCATCGAGGCGGTGATGCCGTTGATCGAACGCGCCGGATACGTTGATGCCTACCATGCCGCCGTCGATGCCTTCGAACGCTTCGGAGTCTGGTTCGTGATCCTGGCCGGCTTTTCACCGATTCCCTTCAAGGTCATCACGATTGCCGCGGGCGCGCTGGGCATGCCGGTGGTTGGTTTCGTGCTAGGGGCGATCATTGGTCGCGGAGCCCGCTTTTACATGGTTGCCGGCGTCATATACGCTGGCGGTGAAAGGGCGGCCGACAACCTGCGTGACTGGGTGGATATCCTGGGCTGGGTGGTCGCCGGCCTGACGCTGGTGGCGCTGATCGTGTGGTGGTTATGGTAATCGGGCGACTGCTATTCCTGGCCGTGCTTCTTCTCTGGCTGGCGGGCTGTGCCCCCTGGGCGCCCGCTCCGGTGGAAGATCGCAGCCGAACCACCGAGCCGGACAGGCCGTCCACGACCAGCGGACGGGTCGTGTCGCCGGTTCCGGCATTCCACGAAGTGCAGCGTGGCGATACGCTCTATTCCATTGCCTTCCGGTATGGCGTGGACTGGCGAGAAGTCGCGGACTGGAATGAAATCAGTGCGCCCTACACGATTCGACCGGGTCGGGAGTTGCGCATGACCGAGCCGCCGCGACGATCCCGTCCGGCCCCAGCGGAGCCGGAACGTCCATCGGAGCCCGCGCCGGCTCGGGAATCCAGGCCGGAGCCGGCTTCTGATACAGCCTCGGAGGCTGAGTCGGTGCCGGATGAATCGCGGAGCCCGGATCCTGATCCAGCCGCGGAAACGCGGGCACCGGCTCCTTCTGCCTCGGATTCGTTGCGCAGCGTAGCCGGGGTCGAATGGCAGTGGCCGACCACGGGTCAGGTCCTGCATCCTTTTGATGCAAGCGCCACCCGTCGCGGTCTCGGAATCGGGGGGAGCACCGGGCAGGCCGTTTACGCCGCTGCGGCGGGAGAAGTGGTCTACAGTGGAACGGCGCTGATCGGATATGGTGAGCTGATCATCATCAAGCATTCCGACACCCTTTTGTCAGCCTACGGGCACAACCGGGCCCGAATGGTCGAGGAAGGCGACCGGGTCGGGCGCGGAGAACAGATTGCCGAGATGGGCATGAATGAACGCGACGAGGAATTGTTGCATTTCGAGATCCGCCGCGACGGGCAGCCGGTTGATCCGTTGTCCTATCTGCCGCGGCGCTGAACTGGGGAAGAGTTCCAAGCACCAGACAGGGTAAGAATTCCAGGCACGAAGCACCGAGTCCGAAACAAATTCCAGGACCGAAACTCGAATGTTCGAAACGAAGGTGTCGTCACTCTTCTGCGTCTCCGACGGTATGCAGCGGGGAGTGCCCGCCGCTGCATCGCAAGCCACCGATACTAGCCGGGGGTGGTGGTTTACCTTTTTTACAGTATGAAAGCGGCCAGGGCGCGGCGGTTTTCGCTCATCAGGACGTTGAAGGTCCGTGCCGCCGCGGGCAGGGTCATGGATTCGATGCCGATGCCGCGCTCGATGAAGGCGCGCTGGATTTCCAGGCCAAGCACCTGATGGGTCTGTCCGGCTCCAATAATGACCAGTTCCGGTTGCGGGGCGAAAAGCGGTGCCAGGGTGGTTTCGTTCAGGTCGGACAGAAAACGCACCGGCCAATCCGGCTCCAGGTAGCGGGCGCCGAGAATCAGGCTGGCGGTGTAGGTCGCCTGGTCGATACGGACGCTGTGGGCAGTAACGGCACGTACGACGTGGTGATTGCCCGGCTTGTGTTCGGTCAACTCCATGACCAGCCGCTGATCAGCGGGGGAGAGCGATTTTTGGTTTTTTTGGGTGACGCCGGTACAGGCAGACCACCTGGCCAATGCTGTGCACCAGATCCGCCTGGCTGGTTTCAACCAGTTGTTCGATCCATTCTCCGCGTTGCTTGCGATCGCCGCGCAGCTTGATCTTGATGAGTTCGTGATGTTCGAGCGCCTGCTCAATTTCGGCGAGCACATTCTCGCTCAAGCCCTTGTCGGCCACCATGACGACCGGCTGCAGGTCGTGGGTGAGGCCGCGCAGGTATTTCTTCTGGGAGGTGGTGAGGGGCATGGAAGCGTTGATCTGCGAATGGGGGGCTATTCTATCGCAGTGGCCTGTGGGCCGGAGGTTGGAAAACGTGAAACGTGAAACGGGGGAGATCGAACGGGCATGGTGAATTCACGGTGGCCAATGGCAGGGCCACGCCATTGGCCACCGCACTAAATCAACGGGCATCACCCATCCCCCGTTTCACGCTTCACGTTTTTCGTTCGCCACAGGGCTGAAGAAGTGAAAATGTTACCATTCACGTTCGGTTTCCCACTTCCGCGCCCACCCTCAATTCCCCATGACCAACTGGAAAAAACGCCAGGAAGCAGATCCTTACGTCAAGCGCGCCCGTGAGCAAGGCTACCGCGCGCGGGCAGCTTTCAAGCTGATGGAGCTGGACGAGAAGGACAGGCTATTCCGGCCCGGACAACGGGTGGTCGATCTGGGTGCTGCGCCCGGAAGCTGGTCGCAGGTCGCCCGGGAGCGAATCGGCGGCTCCGGTGCGGTCATCGCGCTGGACATCTTGCCGATGGAACCGCTCGAGGGGGTCACCTTCATTGAGGGTGATTTTCGTGAGGACGAACCGCTGGCGGAGTTGGAGGCGGCACTGGATGGATCCAGAGTCGACCTTGTCCTGTCGGACATGGCACCCAATATCTCCGGAGTAGGCCCGTCGGATCAGGCGCGTAGCATTTACCTGGCCGAGTTGGCACTGGCCTTTGCCACTGACTGGCTGGATATTTCCGGCGTGCTGGTGGTCAAAGTCTTTCAGGGTGAAGGTTTCGACGCCTTGCTGCGCCAGATTCGCGAAGCGTTCCAGATCGTCAAGGTGCGCAAGCCGCGGGCCTCGCGTGCCGAGAGCCGAGAGGTTTACCTGGTGGCGCGGCGGCTCAAGAGCTGAAAAACCATTGATTTCACATGAAGTAGAATGGGTCAGGCGTAATGCGATCTGACCCCGGAGCGACATTTTGAGTGATTTTGCCAAGAATCTGCTGATGTGGATCATCATAGCGGTGGTCCTGATGAGTGTGTTCAATCACTACTCACAGACCGAACCTGAGCCGCGGGAGATGATTTACTCGGTCTTCCTTGAGGAGGTCCGTAGCGGAAACATCGACGAGGTTGTCATCCAGGAAGGGCAGGGTGGCAAGACCATCACCGGCCAGACGCTGGACGGCCGCCAGTTTCGCGTGATGGCGCCGCGTGACGATGGCCTGATCAAGGATCTGCTTGATCACAACGTGGCCATTGATGCCAAGCCTCCCGAGCGTCGATCGCTGGTGATCGATATTCTCATCAGCCTGCTGCCCGTGCTGGTCCTTGTCGGCCTGTGGGTCTACTTCATGCGTCAGATGCAAGGCGGTGGAGGCGGCCGTGGTGGCGCGATGAGTTTCGGAAAGTCGCGGGCCAAGCTTCAGGGTGAGGATCAGATCAAGGTCACTTTCAGCGATGTCGCCGGTTGTGACGAGGCCAAGGAAGAAGTCACCGAGCTGGTCGATTTCCTGCGTGACCCGGGCAAGTTTCAGCGCCTGGGTGGGCATATCCCGAAAGGGATCCTCATGGTGGGGCCGCCGGGTACCGGCAAGACCCTGCTGGCCAGGGCCATCGCCGGTGAGGCACGGGTGCCATTCTTCTCGATTTCGGGCTCGGATTTCGTCGAGATGTTCGTCGGCGTGGGCGCGTCGCGCGTGCGCGACATGTTCGAAACCGCCAAGAAGCATGCCCCGTGCATCATCTTCATTGACGAGATCGATGCGGTTGGTCGGCACCGTGGCGCCGGTCTGGGCGGCGGGCACGACGAGCGCGAGCAGACCCTCAACCAGCTACTGGTCGAGATGGACGGTTTCGAGGGCAACGAGGGAATTATCCTGATTGCCGCAACCAACCGACCCGACGTGCTTGATCCGGCTCTATTGCGTCCGGGTCGTTTCGATCGCCAGGTGGTCGTTCCCCTGCCCGACCTCAAGGGCCGCGAACACATCCTCAACGTGCACATGCGCAAGGTGCCTTGTGACGAGAACGTCAATGCCCGCCTGATCGCCCGCGGGACACCCGGTTTTTCAGGTGCCGACCTGGCCAACCTGGTCAACGAGGCCGCTCTTTTTGCAGCCCGCCAGAATTCGAAGTCGGTCACTCACCAGCATTTCGAGCTGGCCAAGGACAAGATCATGATGGGCGCGGAGCGCAAATCCATGGTCATGGACGAGGAAGACAAGCGTCTGACGGCCTATCACGAGGCAGGCCATGCCATTGTCGGGCGCGTTGTTCCGGAGCATGACCCGGTCTACAAGGTCACCATCATCCCGCGCGGGCGCGCCCTGGGCGTGACCATGTTCCTGCCCGAGCAGGACAAGTACAGCATGAACAAGACTCAGCTTGAGAGCCAGCTCGCCAGCCTGTTCGGCGGTCGGGTTGCCGAGGAGCTGATCTACGGCAAGCAGAAAGTCACCACGGGTGCTTCCAACGATATCGAGCGGGCTACCCAGATTGCGCGCAACATGGTTGCCAAGTGGGGGCTGTCGGATGTCATGGGACCGCTGTCCTATGACGAGAACGAAGACGAGGTGTTCCTGGGGCGCTCAGTTACCCAGCACAAGCACATTTCCGACGAGACCCATCGCCAGATGGACAAGGAAGTGCGGCACATCATTGACGGTGCGTACGAGCGGGCCAAGGAAATTCTCGAAACCCACATGGACAAGCTGCACCTGATGGCCGAAGCCCTGATGCGCTACGAGACTATTGATGTGAAGCAGATCGACCAGATCATGGACGGCAATGAACCCGATCCGCCCGAGGGCTGGGACGACGATGCCCCCGAGCCGGATGATGGCGGTGGTGACGAAGGCGAAGACGGCACGGAGCCGTCGGGGCAACCTGCTACCGGGTGACCGGTTCGTTGGTTTGTTCTTACGTTGATGGTGCCCCGGTTTTGCCGGGGCATTTTTTTGGGTGGGTTAACGGGTTAATGGGTTAATGGGCCAACGGGCCAACGGGTCAACGGGTCAACGGGTCAACGGGTCAACGGGTCAACGGGTCAACGGACCAATGGGTTAGCGGGGGTGGCATTCCCGTTTCAGCAGGGCTTGTTTTCGCTCTATTCCCCAGCGGTAGCCGCCCAGGCCGCCGTTGGCGGCCACCACGCGGTGGC
>SKXY01000326.1 GCA_007128175.1 Wenzhouxiangella sp.
TACTGACCGGAATGCTGCTGACGGCCTGGGCTTACCAGGTCCTTTCACAAGCCGATCGCGAGCGAGCGGAAGCCAGGCTGGCCGGGACAGCCGAGCAAGCCATTGGTGTGATGCTCGGGCAATTCGGACGCTTCGAAACCCAGCTTATGGCGGGCCAGGCGCTTTTCGCGGGGTCCGATTTCGTTTCCAGAGGAGAATGGGGCGCGTTTGCGCGCACCTTTCAGCGTTCCGAAGCGCATGACGGCACATTCTTCGAAATGGCGTGGTTGCCCGAGATTTCGGACGGGGAACTTCCGCAACTGCGTGACCGACTTGCCGCCGAGGACATTGACCAGTTCTCCGTGGACCCGCCCGGCAATCGTGAAGTTTACTGTCCTATCGTCTACAACGAACCATGGGAAATCCATGCCGACTCCCTCGGACACGATGCCTGTGCACATGACTCCACCCGGCCGGCGATGGCCCGAGCAAAAGCCAGCGGGGTGATTTCACTGTCCTCTCCGCTGGGGCTGATCGACGCCGGCGGGCAGACCATTCCCGGTTACGCAATGTTCGCCTGGGTCGAATCCGGCAACAGCCAGTGGTCCGGATGGATCAGCGGCACCATCGCCGTTGATTCGGTGTTCGACATCGCCCCGAGGGCTCATGATCGTCTGGACGTGCGGGTGACTGATCGGTCCGACCCCAAGGCACCGCGCCTGATCCACGGAGAGCCATACTCCTCGGTACAGTCGGCGCAGACGGTGACTCTCGAGCGCCGCCTCCATCTGGGTGGGCGGGATCTGGGACTGGCGTTTTCCCAGCCGGTCGCGGCCGGCACCGCCCCCTTACTGCTGCTGGCGACCGGAACCATCATTACGGTCCTTCTGGCCGCATTCGTGCACGTGCTGCTGCGCACTCGCACGCGGGCCCTGCAACTGGCCGAACGAATGGCCCGTGCCTGGCGCGATAGCGAGGAGATGCTCTCGTCGATCACCAACAATGTACTCGACGGCATTTACCGGGGCGTGCCCGACAAGGGCCTGGTCTACGTCAACCAGTCGTTGGTAAGGATTTTCGGCTTCACAAGCTCCCGGGAAATGATGGGCGATGCCGGCCCCATCCTCTATGCCAGCCCCGAGCAGAGAGATGAACTGCACCGCCAGCTTGTCGAGCATGGGCAATACAGCAACCACGAGGTCGAATTCGTCCGCCGGGATGGCTCGACCTTCACGGCCATCAACAATTGCGTTGCCGTGAGAGACGAACAGGGCCGCATCCTGCACTTCGACGGCGTGATTTCCGACATCACCGAGCGTAAGCGTGCCGAACAGGAAGTACACCGGCTCGCCCACTACGATCCGCTGACCGGTCTGCCCAACCGCACGTTGCTCAATGATCGCGTCGAGCAGGCATTAAGGCGCTCGCAATGCAGCGACCAGTCGCTGGCGCTGATGTTCATGGATCTCGACCGCTTCAAGACGATCAACGACTCGCTCGGTCATGGCGTCGGGGATCGACTGCTGTCGGCCGTAGCCAGGCGACTGACCGAAAAGGTCAGGAACTACGACACCATCAGCCGCCTGGGTGGTGATGAGTTCGTGCTCGTTCTCCCTGAAGTCGACGCCAACACGGCGGCTGCCAGGGCCAGCTTCATCCTGGAAACTTTCAGGCAACCGTTCCGTGTCGACGGCCACCAACTGACTGTCACCCCCTCCATCGGCATCGCCATGTACCCCGATGACGCACGGGACCCTGAAACCCTGATCCGGAATGCTGACGCTGCCATGTACCACGCCAAGGATCTGGGCCGATCGACATTCCAGTTCTTCACGGCCGAACTCAACGCACGGGCCTACGAACGACTGAAAATGGAGAATCATCTGCGCGGCGCACTCGGAAATAACGAGTTCACCCTGGTTTACCAGCCGCTGGTTTCGATTGCCGACGGCACGATCAAGGGCGCCGAAGCCCTGCTGCGCTGGAGCAGCCCCGTGCTGGGCCAGGTGCCGCCGGACCAGTTCATCCCGGTGGCCGAGCAGAGCGGTCTGATCGTGGAAATCGGCGACTGGGTGATTGACTCGGCGTGCAGGCAACTGGCCCGCTGGCGGGAAGCCGGTGTGGGCCACCTGTCGGTCGCGGTCAACGTATCCGCCGTGCAGTTCTGGCGCGGCAACCTGGAAAGGATCGTTCTGAGCGCACTGGATCGCTGGGATATCGAACCCCGGCAACTGGAGTTCGAACTGACCGAAAGCGTGATCATGCAGGATGTCGAGTCCGCCAGACGAGTCCTCGCCGACCTCAAGCAACTCGGCGTCGGCTTGGTCATCGACGATTTCGGCACCGGTTACTCGAGCTTGAGCTACCTCAAGCAGTTCCGGATCGACCTGATCAAGATCGACCGCTCGTTCGTGCGCGACGTGTCCACGGACCCGGAAGATGCCGCGATCGTGTCGGCAATTCTCAGCATGGCCGATGATCTCAGGATTCGCGTCGTGGCCGAAGGCGTGGAAGACGCCCGGCAGCTCGAGTTCCTGCGCTCGCGCGGGTGCCATTTCGTTCAGGGGTTCTTGTTCGATCGCCCCCTCACACCGCAGCACTTTCTCGATCGCGTCCAGCGTGATCTGTCGAGCTGACCCCGGTCCGACTTCGCCTTCACGGCCATCCTGTCATCCTCCGCCATGATGCTCTCTGGCCCGCACGGTACGTACGACCTTGAACCAGCCATGCGCATGACGAAGTCCAGCCTGCCCTCGAAGACCTGCCCGGTCTGTCAGCGTCCCTTTGCCTGGCGCAAGAAGTGGCGTGACTGCTGGGACGCGGTGCGCTACTGTTCAGAGCGATGTCGCCGACAGAGGAGGCTTTCAGCATGAGTGACGATCCACAGCCGAGCTTTTCGCGCATCGTGCCTGCCGCGGACGATTGCCGGCGCCTGGTGTGCGACCACTGCGGACATGTCCAGTACGAGAACCCGAAAATCGTGGTCGGCAGCGTAGTCGAACACGACGGGCGCATCCTGCTGTGCCGCCGCGCCATCGAGCCGCGCGACGGCTACTGGACACTGCCGGCCGGCTACCTGGAACTGGGCGAAAGTCCCGAGGA
>SKXY01000240.1 GCA_007128175.1 Wenzhouxiangella sp.
AGCCCACGGTCCAAACTTCACGGCTCATGTTGACCGGATGCAGGAAGTGGATGTGAGTGCCCGGGTTGCCAGCCGGGTGGGGGCCGGCAAATGTCTCTTCGCGCACCTGGCCGCCTTCGAAGGAAGGCAGTTCGGTGTCAGGGGCGCGGCAGACCCAGACGGTACCCTCGGTCAGGCGTGACAGGACCGCCAGGCCATTGCGGAAAGCGCGTTCCTCGCCGGCGATGACGACGTCGGGCCTTGCAGCCAGCGGGTTGGTGTCGGTGATCGACACGAAAATCGCCTGCGGCTTGCTGTCGAGTGCCGGCACCTTGCCGAATGGGCGGGTGCGAATCGCCGTCCAGTCACCGGACTTCACCAGTTGGTCGCGAACGCTGTCCCGGTCGAGGCTGGAAAGCGCGCTTTCCGGGTGGGCGGAGAACTTTTCGTCGCCGCCATCGCCGCCGATATCGATCACGACCGACAGCAGCATGCGGCGGTGGCCACGATTGATGGCTCGAACGCGTCCGGCAGCCGGGGCGGTGAAAATCACGCCCTCGGTCTTCTTGTCCTCGAACAGGGGCTGGCCGCGTTTGACGCGGTCGCCCTCGGCCACGAGCATGGTGGGTTTCATGCCTGGATAGTCGCCGCCGAGCACGGCGACGGAGCGGACCTTGCGGCCCTGCTCGATTTCCTGGCGCGGTTCTCCCGCAATGGGGACATCAAGCCCCTGCTTGATCCGTATCATGTTGTGGTCATCAATGTTGGTCGCGAGTGCCAAAAGCACGAAATCCCCGGCGCGGCAGGCCGGTGGACACCCTTTGAGCGGCCGGATTGGCAACATGGCCGCCGTGTCGATCTTCCGCGCAGACTTTTGGCGACGAGTTCCCGCTTTCAGGCCTGGGCTCGTCGCTGTTGTTGGCGTGGTGATCGAGCTGACGTCAGCCCGATATTATGGCGCAAAACACGATTATTGTCATCAGGTCCAAGGCTAAAATGAAGCGTAATCGATCACGGATGAGAACGACATGAACCCAGGCAAAAGCGAGATGCGTCAGGCGTTGGGCCACTTCGCGACCGGGGTGACGGTGGTCACCGCCCGCGCCGAAACCGGCCAGGCGGTGGCCATGACCGTCAGCAGCTTTGCCGGTGTGTCGCTGGACCCGCCGCTGGTGCTGTGGTGCGCGCAGCGTGGCATCGGGCCGTTTTCGGCCTTCGCCGCCGCGAGTCATTTCGCCGTGCATGTATTGCATGCCGGTCAGGTCGAGACGGCCATGCATTTCGCGCAGGATATCGAAGAAAAGTTCAATGGCGTGGAAACGCGGCAGGGGATTGCCGGCCTGCCGTTACTCGCCGATTGCGCCGCCTGTTTCCAGTGCGGCGTCGAACGGTGCATCGAAGGCGGCGATCACCTCATTCTCATGGGCCGGGTGCTGGCAGTGGACTGCCGTGACGCCGAACCACTGGTCTTTCATGGCGGGCGTCTGGGTACTTTCACTGCCGTCTGAAGTGCGCTCCAGGCCGGTCCGCCCTCAAGGTGGCGGACCGGCCTTGCAGGATCGATCACTCCTCAGTCTGCATCGGCCTCGAAGCGGTCGGCGTGAATCGGATCTTCGTCGATCAGGTAGACAAAGCCGGCGGTCAGCACGTCGGACTGGCCGTCCGGATTCTCCACGCTCACATCGGCCGGGCCGGCAGTGCCTGGCGGGGTGGTGCAGCTGATCTCGTCGGGCTCGTCAACGACGATGTCCTGGCACGGTTCCCCGGCGATGGTCACGGTTGCACCGGCCACGAAGTTCGTGCCGCTGATCACGATGTCCGTGCCGCCCGATGCCGGGCCCGAGTCCGGAGTTACGGTCGAAATTACCGGTGCCATGTCTCCATCAAATCGCCAGATCCCGCCGCTGCGCACCACATAGAGGTTGCCGTGCTCGTCCTCGCCGAAACTGCGCAGATCGAAGCCCTCGACGGAAAACTCCAGTTCCTCGAATTCGTCCGGGCCCGTCTGCCAGACGAACCAGATCCTGCCGGAGCAGTAGTCGCCGTAGATATAGGCGCCCTGCAGGCTGGTGACCGGACCGCGGTAGCGGTAACCGCCGGTGACCGAACATTCCGGTTGACCGGAAATGGGATAGTGCAGGATGGGGAAATCATGCTCGAACGGGCACTCCTGAGGCGGTGTTTGGGCCGGGTAGGTGAACGGACCCTCGCACTCGTTCCAGCCGTAATTGGCGCCGCCGGGGTGGTCCGACGGTTCCAGGTTCACTTCTTCCCACTGGGCCTGACCGACATCGGCAATCCACAGATCACCGGTGTCACGGTCGAAGCTCCAGCGCCACGGATTGCGCAGGCCCAGGGTCCAGACCTCGCCGCAGGCGGCTTCGCCGATGAAGGGGTTGTCGTCGGGAATAGCGTATTCGGCCGAACCGTCAGGGTTGGCCGCACACAGGTTGTTGCTGCCCGCCGGCGTGGTGTTGTCGACGTCGATGCGCAACATCTTGCCGAGCATGGCCGCGGTCGGATCATCAACGCAGCTGCCGCCGATTTCGATATTGTCAGGATCCAGGGTCTGCGAACGGTTGCAGGGGTCACCGCCGCTGCCGCCGTCGCCCATGCCGATGTAGAGGTAGCCGTCGGGTCCGAACTTGATGTTGCCGCCATTGTGGTTGGAGAAATCCTGTACCACGGTCATCAGCACACGCTCGCTGTCGGGATCGCCAAGCCCGGTGTTCGGGTCGATCTGGAACTCGGATATGACCGTGTCACCGACGCTCGCACCCGATGCATGCCCTGAGCCGGCCGAGTAGTTCACGTAGAACAGACCGTTTTCGGCGAACTCGGGGTGAAAGTCCAGGCCGAGCAGCCCCTGTTCGTTCCCCACGGATGTCAGCCGGTCGGCGATGTTCAAGAATTGGGAGTAGGTGTCGGAATCGTCGATGACCTGAATGGTTCCGGGTTGCTGCACCACGAACATTCGGTTGGACCCGTCTCCGGCATGGACCAGGCCCAGGGCGAGGTCAAAGGTACCTGCAGCGAAGACCGGTTCGAGCTCGACGTCGTCGGGAATGGCGGGCGTGAAGGGCTCGGGATGCGCGCCCTGC
>SKXY01000281.1 GCA_007128175.1 Wenzhouxiangella sp.
GATCGCATCATCCCATTCCTCTTTGTCGGGGTCGCCCGCCGGGCACAGTGCTTTGACGGATTCAAGATCCTCGCCGCGCAAAATGTTCAGCAGCAGATAATCCGTTCCAAGAATCTCCTTACGGAACTCACCCTTGAAGACGAGATGGCCGTTGGTGCCTCTGAAGGGATCGAAGAAAAGCCGTTCGACGAGGTGCGGGGGAAGGTCGGGAAAGAAGGAACGGCCATGGAGTGTTTCCCGGCGCACGCCGGCGGGGAGATGTTCCAGATCCGCATCTTCGATAGCGAAGACTTTCTCGCGTGTCGCATCGTGCAGGACGGCACTGATGTCCTCGGCCTCGATGTCGGCGGCGATGGATTGCTGGTAGAGAATCTGTACGCTTGACTGTCCACGGATCCCGGGAAGTCCCAGTTTCGGGGCCATGAGCGTATCACCAAGGCGCATTTCCGGGACGTCCGCCGGCCAAAACGGTCGGTAAACAATATCGAGCGATGGCGTGAACTTGTCGGAAGGATCACCGGCGAAACCGTTTTCCTGCCGATGGCGCAGGTAGGGAACAACCGCACCGACGGGCGGAGGCGTCATAAGACCCGGCCATGCGAAACCCTCCCGTGTCTTGTAGTAGAAACGCATGGTGAAGCTATTGGCGGACGTAGGATCCTCCGCGAGATAGGGCGGTCGGCCCACGTGCGTAACCTCCGTTCCCGTGAGCGGATTCGTGCTCGTCCATTCAAGGGGTGCTTGCGTCACAGCGGATCCGGTTTCGACGAGATCGATTCGCCAGCTCAGATCCACAGAGGACTGGTCGTGAAGGCTTGTGACACGAAGGGTAACCTCGGTGCTTCCCGGTTGCGCATCGGGCGGAGGCGTGCCGGCAAGGACTGTGCCGTTGACAGCGAGCCAATGCGGGAGGGGTGTGTCCTCCGCCGCCTCCACGATGAGTGCGTTCGCTTCCTGTGAGGCATGCAGGGTGTAGACAAACAGTTTACCCGCAACAGCAGACGCGGGAAGAGGAGCGATGAAATCACCGGTCGCGAAATCATAGGTGCCGGCGGCGAGCAGAGGCGGCCCCGCGTTCCGGCCCCGGTAGACCCAGAACCCGTTCTTGCGGTCGAGATAGGTGAAGCGGGAGTAGTGGCTGTAGCGGCTTTCTTCATGCACATCGGCGTCCCAATTTCCGGGAACGTCCCCGTCACCAACTTCCACGGTGGCTTCGGTGTTGTGGTTGCGGGCCGCCGCGCCGACCCCGTCCACCGGGGGAGGCAGCAGGGGAAGCGGCATGGGCGGCTGCAGGACAGTTCCTGCTTCGACGATGTAGTCGAAGACCATGCCGTCCTCCGGTTTCTCACGGAGGACGCGGTAAACGCTCATTGCCGGGCGACCGTCTTCCGCGGTGTAATCGATCAGGACATACGGTTTGGAAGAGTAGTGCGGACCTTGCGCGGTGATGTTGAGGTCGTCGCGCAGAGCGTAGGCGCGTCCGCCGATGATAAGCGCATGCTCTTCGTTCGGATTGTAGCCGTGGAGGGCGCGGTCATTCTGTGCGTAGATCCTTCCGCTGGCTTCATAAGCAGTAAGTTGGCCGCTGCCTTCATTCCCGGCGAGGACGATCTCGGGTGCATCGCCGGGCCATTCCAATGTATATCGGCCAATCACGGACGGCCAATAAATAGGCTCAAAACCCTGCCGTCGGTTTGCATTGTTCGAGCGGAACCACCAGACCTCCAACCGGTTTTCTCCGGGAATCGCGTTCACCGGTATGATGGCGCCGGTGTTGGCTTCACCGAAACCTTCTTCAAAGGGATCGACGTAAGCAAAGGGATTGTAGGATGTTCCCTTGTCCACGCGGATGTGCCCGGCCCAGTAGGGGAGGCCGGGGAACGGTTCGGCGTCGCCTTCGGGAGCAGCGATACGCCGGCCGACTTCAACGGTGCGCTCTGTCACGCGGGGAGCGATGAATGAGTCCGGGAGAATGAAGGTTCCGGTGGCCGGATCCCATGCACTGAGCATGGGGCGCGCGCTCTCCCCGCCGGGAGCGGTCGGGGCACCGTCGAGGATCTCCCGCAGGCGGTTGTGGGCGTGCAGTGTTTCGGTTTCGTCGATGCTCAGGTCGTCGGCCAGCCAAGAAAAGACGCGCTCGAAGGCAACTTCGTCGCCCGCCATAAAGCGCAGGAGCGTGCGGTGGGCGGGGTAGGCGTCTTCGAGAAAAGTGTAAAACGCGAAGGTCTCGGTCAGCTTCGCACGCGGGCGGTCGAGCGGATCCTGGTATTCGATGATCGGCACGTTGCTCAAGGGCATCCCGACGGCGGTAAGGCGCGCTTCCTCTTCGGACGCGACGCGGGGTCTCATGTAGTGACTGTATTTTGAGATATCGTCGGGCCAAACCATTTTGTAACGTGTGAAGCGATGGGGCCAACGCAGTCCCTGGACGCCCTCTTCCGTCCAATGGAGGAGGAAGTCGTTGATGTTGCGGGTTTCGCGGAGCGCGTAGAACTGCGTGCGTTCGCCTTCTTTAAAATGCTGGAAGGCATAGAGGCGGTCCGTTGTGCGCAAGAGGGTGTGGGGAAGAAGGTGGGCATCGCTCGGGTAACCGTGTTGCCACGCAGTAAGCCGCTCGCCGAGTTCCACTTCGATATCGGCGGGGTTCACCCGCCGGACGACGTCGATGATTTCAGTGCCGAGGTGTTGCCGCCGGTCGCCTTCCAAGGCATCGCCAAGCAGTTCGAGGAGGATACGTCCCTGCCAGTTGAAGGCGCGGATGCTGTTGCGGTCGGGATCGTGGAAGATGGTTCGCAACTCCGTGAAGATATCGCCGCCGCCCGGCGGAACGGGCGGCGATGCCCCGGGCGCCTCATAGGCGGTTTCCACCGTTTTGGGAAACGATTCGGTGTATATAAAGTTGATTGTTACGCCCTCAGGCACCTCGACGGGCAACCCTGACGCGGTGAAGGAACCCTCGGTCCAATACATCCGCTTGGGCGGCTTGGAGGGACTTCCCGAGACAATGTAACTTTGTCGCAAAAGCGGGTAAACCCGGCCTACCGAGACATAATAATCGGGATTTCCCTCGTAATCC
>SKXY01000351.1 GCA_007128175.1 Wenzhouxiangella sp.
CCAATTTGCCGTTTCCGACGACTAACGGACGGACGGTCGAAGTAGTATCCGCCGCACATCAACAAATGACAGTCCTCGAGTGGCTTCGGTTACACTTGTCCGGTCAAGTTACCGCATATTCCGCTGAGCCTTATTCAATGAGTCAAACTGCCCCGAAATTCGTCATTTCGCAACCACTGGAAGCCGATTCGCTGCGCCAGGCGATGGATGATGCATGGCTGGTCGATGAAACCGAGCATGTGCGTTTCCTGCTCGAACAGGTCAAACTCGACCAAGCGCGAAGCGAGGTCGTTCGTGAACGCGCACTGGAGCTGGTGCGCAGGGTGCGTGAGCGCAGTCGCGACGCCGGTGTCATGGAAGCGTTCATGCGCGAGTACGACCTGTCCTCGGAGGAGGGCGTGACACTGATGTGTCTGGCCGAAGCGCTGTTGCGCATTCCCGACAACGACACGGCGGAAAAGCTGATTTCCGACAAGCTCTCCGACGCCGACTGGGAGTCGCACTTGGGCAAGAGCAGCTCGGTATTCGTCAATGCCGGCACCTGGGGCCTGATGCTGACCGGCAAGATGGTCAGTGTCGGCGACTCGGCCCGACGCGACCTGGGGTCGACCCTGAAGAAAATCGCCAACAAGTCCGGCGAGCCGGTGGTGCGCCTGGCCATCCGCCAGGCGATGCGCATCATGGGTCACCAGTACGTCATGGGCCGCACCATCGGAAAGGCCATCGAGCGCTCGCACAAGAAGGAAAACCGGCGTTTCCGGTACTCGTTCGACATGCTCGGTGAAGCCGCAATGACCGCCGAGGACGCCGAGCGCTACCGCGATTCCTATCGCGAGGCCATCGAAACCATCGGTCGCTCGACCAGCGACGACAACATCTTTTCCGCCCCGTCGATCTCGGTCAAGCTCTCGGCGCTGCATCCACGCTACGAATTCACCAAGCGTGACCGCTTGATGAAGGAACTGGTGCCTGTCTTGCGCGACCTGGCCTGCCTGGCGCGCAAGCACAATATTGCGCTGACCGTGGATGCCGAGGAAGCCGATCGTCTCACGATTTCCCTGGATGTTTTCGTCGAGGTACTCAAATCACCGGAATTGAAAGGATGGGACGGCCTCGGGCTGGCCCTGCAGGGGTATCAGAAGCGCGCCTGGGCGGCGATCGACTGGCTGGCCAGGCAGGCCCGCGACAGCGGTCACAGAATCCCCATCCGCCTGGTCAAGGGTGCCTATTGGGACACGGAGATCAAGCTTGCCCAGATCGAGGGACTGGACGGCTACCCGGTGTTCACCCGCAAGATCAATACCGATCTTTCCTATATTGCGTGCGCCGGTAAATTGCTCGGGTTGACGGATGAGTTCTATCCGCAGTTTGCAACGCACAACGCCCATACCATTTCCGTCATCACCGAGCTGGCCGGCGACAACAATGAATTCGAGTACCAGCGCCTGCACGGCATGGGGCAGCAACTCTACGAAGAGGTACTCGACAACGAAGCCTTCAACGGACAGTGCCGGGTCTATGCCCCGGTGGGCAATCACAAGGACCTGCTGCCCTACCTGGTACGTCGGCTGCTGGAGAACGGCGCGAATACCTCGTTCGTCAACCGCATTGTCGACGAGAAGCTGCCACCAGAAGAGGTGGTCGACGACCCCATTGGCGAAGTCCGCGCGCTGACGAATATCCCGCATCCGAAGATCCCGTTGCCGGCCGGCATTTACGGGGAGGATCGCGTCAACAGCCGTGGTCTGAATTTTCCGCAGGAAAGCGTGCTCAACCTGCTCAAGCAGGAAATGGAAGCGGTCGATTCCGGTCAGTGGCAGGCGCGCCCGCTGGGAGAAAATGCACCTGCTGGCGGCGAGAACCAGGACGCACACTCGCCGGCTGACCGCGGGCGTCGAGTGGGTCAGGTGACCTGGACCGATCCGGCGCATGCCGAAAAGGCTGTCGATACGGCACTCGCGGCCCAGGTCGGCTGGGACCGGCAGGGTGCGCACCACCGCGCCGACGTCCTCGACCGGATTGCCGATCTCTACGAAGCGCACTGTTCGGAACTGATGGCCATGTGCGCGCGCGAAGCCGGCAAGACCCTGCATGACGGCATCGCCGAAGTGCGCGAGGCGGTCGATTTCCTGCGCTATTACGCCTTGCAGGCGCGCACTCACATGGGTGAGCCGATGGTGATGCCCGGGCCGACCGGCGAGCATAACGAACTCAGGTTGCACGGTCGCGGTGTTTTCGTCTGCATCAGCCCGTGGAACTTCCCGCTGGCGATCTTCACCGGCCAGGTCTGTGCAGCCCTGGTGGCCGGCAACGCGGTGATCGCCAAGCCGGCGGAACAGACCCCCATCGTGGCCACGCGGGCCGTGGAACTGATGCACGAGGCGGGCATCCCGAAAGATGTGCTGCAATGCCTGCCCGGTGATGGGCGCCTGGGCGCGGCCCTGACCCGGGATCAACGCATCGCCGGCGTTGCATTTACCGGTTCCACCGAGACTGCCCACATCATCAATCGCACGCTGGCCGAACGCACCGGCTCGCTGGCCACTCTGATCGCCGAAACCGGCGGTCAGAATGCCATGATCGTCGACTCTTCCGCGCTGCCCGAGCAGGTGGTCGACGATGTCATCCAGTCGGCATTTCACAGTGCCGGCCAGCGTTGCTCGGCGCTGCGCATCCTGTGCGTTCAGGCCGATGTGGCCGATCACGTCATGCGCATGCTGGCCGGCGCCATGCAGCAGGTGCGGGTCGGTGATCCGGGTCTGCTGGAGACGGATGTCGGACCGGTCATCGACCAGGGGCAGCTCGACATATTGAAGAATCATGCCGAGCGCATGGACCGTGAAGCGAAACTGATCGCACGCACGCCACTGCCCGAAGGCCTGCCGGAAGGCTACTGGTTTGCGCCCTGTGCCTACGAGATCGAGGATATCGATCAACTCGAGCGCGAGGTGTTTGGTCCCGTATTGCACGTCGTTCGTTACCGTTCGCGCGACCTCGACCGACTGATCGACCAGATCAACGGCACCGGCTACGGACTGACCGCCGGCGTGCACAGTCGCATCGATCGGGCTCAGCAGTACATTGCCCATCGCCTGCGGGTCGGCAACAGCTACGTCAACCGCAACATGACCGGCGCCGTGGTCGGGGTCCAGCCCTTCGGCGGTGAGGGGTTGTCGGGAACCGGCCCCAAAGCCGGGGGTCCACATTACGTGCTGAGTTTCTGCACCGAACGAACGCTGACAGTCAATACCGCGGCGGTGGGCGGCAACGCCTCGCTGCTGGCGTTGTCAGACTGAAAACAATTGGACAGGA
The DNA here is from genome assembly GCA_007128175.1 of Wenzhouxiangella sp. Taxonomy (GTDB): domain Bacteria; phylum Pseudomonadota; class Gammaproteobacteria; order Xanthomonadales; family Wenzhouxiangellaceae; genus Wenzhouxiangella. Next base: position 3,313 of record SKXY01000351.1, read on the forward strand.
GAGGACCAGGGAAGAAGGTGAATGTCAGTCGAGTCGTGAGTTTCACGGTAGCGGGCACTGGTGCCGTTTGCCCCGGTCCAAGCGGCGGGGGAATGATCCCGTCCGAACTGCCGGGTAACGAGCCCGTTCTTTTCCTGCAGGCGCGCTGACCATGTACGAGCGATACTACGATCTTGACGAACGTCCGTTTTCGATTACACCGAACCCGCGTTTCGTCTACCTGAGCCAGCGTCATCGCGATGCGCTGGCTCACCTGCTCTACGGCGTGGGGCAGGGCGGCAGTGGTGGCTTCGTTCAGTTGACCGGTGAAGTCGGAACCGGCAAAACCACACTGTGCCGGGTCGTTCTCGAGCAAATTCCAGAAAACACTCGTATCGCACTGATTTTGAACCCGATGCTTAGCCCAGCGGAGTTGCTCCGGGCCGTTTGCGTCGAGCTGGAGATCGACCTCGAGGGTACCGACGGCAGTTTGCAGCAGATCCAGGATCGTCTCAATCGTTTCCTGCTCGAACGCCATGGCGCCGGCGAGAAGGTCGTGCTGATCATCGACGAAGCGCAGAACATGAACCGGGATGCGCTCGAACAGATTCGACTGCTGACCAACCTCGAGACTGCGACAGACAAGCTGTTGCAGATCATCCTGATCGGCCAGCCGGAACTGCGCGAGTTGCTGGCACGTGCCGAGCTGCGACAACTCGCGCAACGCATTACCGCGCGCTTCCACCTCGACCCCCTCAACCGCGAGGAGACCGAACACTACATCCGGCATCGCCTCCAGGTCGCCGGCGCCGAGCGCTGTCCTTTCACGACCGATGGCCTGCGCGCCGTCTACGAGACTTCCGAAGGCGTGCCCAGACTGATCAACATCATTGCCGATCGTGCGTTGATGGCCGGTTATGCCCGTGAAGCCGACCGTATCGGCGCCGGACTGGTACGGGCCGCAGCCCGTGAGGTTGCGGGCGAGGAGCACGAAATTTCGGGCGGCTGGTTACGGGGTGTCGTGGCCGCCGTCGCCGTGGCAGTTATCCTGGCTGGCAGCGGCGCCCTCGGGTGGGCCATCCTGCACGAGCGGGAACCGGTCGAGGATCAGAGCCGGGCCGCCTGGCAGCAGATGCTGTCCGAGCTGGGCCCCGATTCTGCATGGTCGGAAATCGCGGCGACCTGGCCGGAACTGGATCGCGGCGAGGTTGCCCGCTCCTGCACCGGCGGTGATGAAGCCGAAATCGCCTGCCTGAATCTGCGTGGTAGCTGGAATTACATCGTCAGTATCGGTCTGCCGGTCGTGCTCGAGCTCAGTCAGCCGATCGGTGCCCGGGTCTTGATGGCGGGCATGGAAGGCGATAACGTGATGTTGCGCTACCAAGGGCAGGATTACCGGGTGCCGGCGAGGCATCTCGACAGGCGCTGGCTGGGGGATTTCCATGTCGTATGGCCTGATGACGGTCGCATTCTCAGGCTGGGTGACGAGAGCGAGGACGTCATGCACATGAAGGAATTGGCTGCTCGAGTGGACAAACCGGCGTGGACGGGCGGAACCGACGAGCATTATGATGAGGACTTTCGCCGGTGGGTAGCTGACTTTCAGCGTCGCCACGGCCTGATGGACGATGGCCTGATCGGTCCGGCCACGCGGCTGTTCCTGAAGGCGCCGCACGATGATGCCCCCTCGTTGCTGACCCATCTCAACGGAGACTGACAAGCGTGTCATTCATTCTCGACGCCCTGCGTAAATCCGAGGCGCGACGCAAGAAAGGAGAAGTGCCGGGTCTCGATTCCGACCCTGGATCCACCCAGGTTCGTTCCAGGCACGGTTTTCGCACCTGGATCCTGCTTGCCGTACCGCTGTGCCTGGTGGTTGTGGCCGTTGGTGCTTTCCTGTTGCGGCCTGACTGGCTGCCGCAGGGACTGGTCAACGGTGATGCAGGCGACCCGACACCGACGGCAGAGACCGCCGTTGTGCCCGAGCCGCTGGCCGATGACCATGCCGAGGCGGCGGCGGACGAGCCGAGAGTTGCGCAGGTCGAGCCTATCCAGCCGGTCCCCGACGAGGTCGGCGCCGATGATATGGCTACCGAGGAAGCGGACGAACAGGACCAGCCGGCCACGGTCGATCGACGTCGTGCAGTTCAGCCGGCAACCGGCCAGACCGTTACCCGCGCGGCACCGGAGCGCGAGCGAGTGGTGACCGATCCGGACGAGGCGATGGCCGAGATCGAGCGCCGGGTGGCCGAAACCCGTGAGCGCGCTGAGCAACCCGTTGCTGACCGTGAACGAGAGCAAAGGCGACGGCTGGATGATTCCGCCGAGGTCGCAGATACGGAGGCAGATGAGCCCACCGTGCAACCGGAATGGCGTACCCAGACCGCCGAGTACGTGCGGGCATGGGAGCTGCCGCTTTCGGTACGGCGCGATCTTCCGGAACTAAAACTCAGCATCCACGTGTTCTCGGCCGAGGAAGACGGGCGTTTCGTTCTGATCAACGGCGAACGCTACGTGCCGGGTGACCAGTTGAGCGGTGGCGCGCGACTGGTCGATATTCGTCGCGAAGGCGCCATCGTCGATTATCGCGAGCATCGCTTCCTGCTCGAGCCGTGATCGTCCAGCGTTTGTCATCGACGTCACGGCGCGAAGCGCTGTGGCCGTGGATGCTTGTATTGGTTGGAATCGTCTGCCTGTCGATGACGGTCGGCTATTCTCTTCTCGAGCCCCGTCTGGCGGAAGCCTGGCTGCATTTCTGGGGCTTCGTGCCGGCAGAGGTCAACGCTGTCCTGGCCGGGCCGCCGCCAGCCTGGCTGGACCAGCACCTGCTGGGCCTGGTGACTGCGCTTTTCGTTCATGCGGAATGGTTGCACCTGGCCGGCAACCTGGCCTATCTCTGGGTGTTCGGTGTGGCCGTGGAGCGGGGTATAGGTCACTGGCGCTTTCTCCTTTGTTTCCTCGTGCTGGGAAGCCTGGCCAACCTGGCGGTCGCCTTGCAGATGGGGGATGCAACCATGCCCGTCATCGGCGCCAGCGGCGGCGTTTCGGCCATTATCGGCATCTACCTTGGCCTTTTTCCCAATCGGCGCATGGGATTGTGGATTCCATTGGGGATCTTCCTGCAGTTTGCGCGTGTGCCGGCGTTGCTGGTCATCGGCTCCTGGTTCATCCTGCAGTTGCTCTACAGTGCGTTCGGCCCCATGTCGGGGGCCGTGGCCTGGTGGTCGCACGTGGCCGGCTTTCTCGGTGGTTTGGCCGCGGCCCTGGCCATGCGGCTGTTCACCGGCCCCGCCGTCTTTACATTCCACGAAGATTGAATCGGTCAGATCGACATGTACAAGATTTCCTTTCTCAACCAGGGTAAGGTCTACGAATTGTTCGCCGCTCAGGTCAGTAGCAGTGACCTGTCCTATGGCTTTATCGAAGTCTCCGAACTGGTTTTCGACGGTGATGACTCGGTGGTGATCGACCCCACCGATGAGCGCATGCGCGAAGAATTTGCCGATGTCGAAGTGCTGCACATTCCAATGCATTCGGTCATCCGTGTCGAACAGGTTAAAAAGCGCGGAACCTGCGTGATTCGTGACTCGAAAACCGGTGAGAAGGTGACACATCTGCCGGTCGACGGCCCGCGGCGCAAGCGCTAGCTGGTCTGCAGAGGGGGCTGCAGTCTGGTCGCGATGCGGGTGCTGTGCTATGGTTCCTCGCTGTTGCCAGACGGAGAGCCTCATGTCCCGGAAATTTGCTCTATTCCTCTTCGGGTTGACACTGCTGACAACGGCCATGACGGCTGCGGCCGGCCCTGATGAGCCGAGCCCCCGCGATGCATTCTGGAGTCAGTTGTCGGAACTTTGCGGCCAGGCATTCGCCGGGGAAATGACCGGATTCAGCCGTCCATCCGACGATGGCTGGCTGGATCGTGAAGTGATCATGCACGTGCGCGAGTGCAGCGACGAAGAAATCCGGATTCCGTTGCATGTGGGCGAGAACCGCTCGCGAACCTGGATCGTCAGCCGCATGGCCGACGGTTTTCGACTCAAGCACGACCACCGTCATGCCGACGGCACGGAGGAGGACGTGACCTGGTATGGCGGCCATACCACCGATCCGGGCCGGGCCTGGCGGCAGACCTTTCCGGTCGATGATTTTTCGAAAGCGCTGTTTCTCGCCCATGGCCTGGAGGTCTCGGTGGGCAATTTCTGGTCAATGGAAGTCCATCCGGGCGAAAAGTTTGCCTACGAACTGGTTCGTCCGGGTCGGGTATTCCGGGCCGAGTTCGATCTGACCGCCCCCGTCGATGCGCCGCCGGTGCCATGGGGACACGAATAATCGCCTGCCACTACGCAGGCGTGAACTGACATTTCGGGGAATTTGAATCAACATGAGCCAGAACAACAACGAGGGGCAGGGCGCCTCACCGAATCCTGATCTCCACAAGGTCCTGCCCGGCGAGCGCACGATGCTCGAGCGCGCCTTGAACTTCATCGAGGTAGTCGGCAACAAGCTGCCTGATCCAGCCGTCCTGTTTTTCCTGCTGATGATCATCGTCTGGGTGTTGTCGGCACTGCTTGCGCCGGTGCAGTTCGCTGCCGAGCATCCCAGCACCGGTGAGCCGATCCGTATCGTCAACCAGCTGGCCGGGGACGAAATGGCCCAGTTCCTGGTCAACATGGTGCATGTGTTCGTCAACTTCGCGCCACTGGGCATTGTGCTGGTCGCCCTGCTGGGCGTGGGTGTCGCCGAGCACACCGGCTTCATCAACGCCGGCCTGAGAAGGATGCTGGGCTGGACCTCGGTCAAGCTGCTCACGCCAATGCTGATCCTGGTTGCCATCATCAGTCATACCGCGGCCGACGCGGGGTACGTGGTGGTAATACCACTCGGGGCCGTCATATTCTATGCAGCGGGCCGACATCCGCTGGCCGGCATTGCGGCAGCGTTTGCCGGCGTGTCGGGCGGGTTTTCGGCCAACTTCATTCCCTCGGCGATCGACCCGATGCTTGCCGGCATTACCGAGGCCGCGGGGCAGGTTGTCGATCCGAACCTCTACGTCAACCCGCTGGCCAACTGGTTCTTTATGGCTGCATCCAGCCTGGTGGTCATCGGCGTGGGCTGGTGGCTGACCGACCGGATCATTGAGCCGCGACTGATAAAGGACACGCCGGTTGATGGCGACATGTCCGACATGCCGACCATGGAGCCGCTTTCCGAGCGTGAATCACGCGGTCTGTTCTGGGCCACGATGAGTATCGTCGCCGCCATCGTGCTGCTGACCATTGCAGTGCTCATCCCGGATTCTCCATTGCGTGATCCCGATCCGGCGCTTGCTTTCCACGAGACGATCACTTCGTTCGGCGCACCGCTGATGCGATCCATCGTGCCGCTGATCTTCATACTGTTTCTGATACCCGGCATCGTTTACGGCTACGCCGCCGGCACGATCAACGGCCACCGGGACATCATCACCGGCATGTCAAAAGCCATGGAGTCGATGGGCTACTACATCGTCATGGCATTCTTTGCGGCGCAGTTCATCGCTGCCTTCTCCAACTCTAACCTCGGCATTCTCGTCGCGGTAAACGGCGCCGAGTGGCTGGGCGAGATGGGGCTGCCGGCACAGCTGACCATCGTCGGCATCGTGGCGCTGAGTTGGGTGGTCAACCTGTTCGTTGGTTCGGCCTCGGCCAAGTGGCTGATCATCGCGCCGATCTTCGTGCCCATGCTCATGCAGCTCGGCATCTCGCCCGAGCTGACCCAGGCGGCCTATCGCGTGGGTGACTCGACCTCCAACATCATCACGCCGTTGCTGCCGTACTTCCCGCTGATCGTGGTGTTCTGCAAGCGCTACTTCACCGGCGCGGGCATCGGCACGCTGATTTCGATGATGTTGCCCTACGCCGTGGCACTGTCGATTATCTGGACGGCATTCCTGCTGCTGTACTGGTTCATCGGCTTGCCGCTGGGCCTGCAGGCGTCCTACACCTACCCGGGCTGATCCCGCTGCCCGATCAGACTCCGGCCGGACCCCGGCCGGAGTCCTGAATCGGGCCAGCTTCAGCCGTACCGGTTATCACGGCAACACCACGGGCGGTTCCGGAACCGCCTCGCCGGAGCGGCGTGGCTGATCGAGCAACCGCTGAATGGAAACCAGCTCAACTCCTCTCGCCGCCAGTTCCGGCACGGCGTGTTCCAGAAACTCGATGGTTTCGCTGTGCGGGTGCCCAATGGCAATTGCAGCACCGCGCCTTCTGGCCCGTTCGAGCAGACGCTCCCAGGCCGCCTTGATGGCATCGGGTGAGGGATCGTGGTCGAGAAAGACGTGGCGCCGCGCGGTAGCCAGCCCGGCGTCTCGGGCCTTGAGTTCAAGCTGTGACTGCGCGGTCGTTCGACTGTCGAGCACGAACAGGTCGATTCCGTGCAGGCGCTCGATCAGGGTAATGCCGGTTACCAGGCGTTGCACGGCTTCGTGATCGGCCGTGAATAGGCTCCCCTGGTGATTGTTGATTCCGATGGCCTGATCGACACGCTCGGCTGCCCACCTCAGGTGACCGGCCATGCGCAGCGGTGACCATTCCGGTTCCAAGCAGATGGCCTCGAACTCGCAGTCGTCGTGGTCGACTCCCGGAAGAGGCAGGTGAATCAGAACATCACGATGCTGACTCGCCGCCTGGCGCGAAAGAGAGGGTGCGAGGGGGCCGTCGGGGATGATGGCCACGGCGATGCGAGGATCCAGCGCCATGACCTGACGGTCATTGACCGCGAGGTACCCAAGGTCATCGATGACGATGGCGATTTTCGGCTTGTCGGCGACGGCACAGGAAAGCCAGGCTGCACAGAGCAGCACGAGCGTGTTTCGAAAGATCCCCCTGATCACCCCCACGCCATCATCCTCAATGCGCCTGCATGCGACTGATGCTGGCCAGCACTCGCAGGGCGTCGGCAAGCATCGGGTCACTGCGGGAGATTTCTTCGAGATCATCACTATCGACACCTGAACCCGGCAGATGCCCGGCGATGTCGATCTCTCGTCTGCGGTGGTCGACCAAATCGGAATTTCGGTCGTTATTGGTCGAACTCAGAACGTCCGGCCGCACGCCCCGGGCCTGGATGCGGTCACCGGCCGGCGTGTAGTACAGCGCAGTGGTTAGCCGGATGGCCGAACCATTGCGCAGCGGCCAGATTGTCTGGACCGAGCCCTTGCCGTAGGTGGTTTCGCCGACCAGCATGGCGCGGCCATGATCGCGCAAGGCGGCTGCCAGGATTTCGGAGGCGGAGGCCGAGCCGCGATCAATGAGCACCACCATCGGAACTCCGGCCAGGCGCTCACCCGGGCCGGTATGGTACTCGCCCGGGCGCTTCAGGCCACGCCCCTCCGCCGTCACGACCAGCCTGGAAGACAGGAACAGGTCGGCGACCGTAATGGCTGACTGCAACATCCCGCCGGGATTGTCGCGCAGATCGAGCAGCAGCCCCGGAAGCGTCTCTTCTTCGTTTTCCAGGCTCGACAGCAGGCGCTCGAGTTCCCCGCGGGTCGTTTGCTGAAAGCGATGGATACGAATGTGCTGGAAACCCTGGTCCAGCATATTCGCAGTCACGCTCTCGCGTTCGATGAGCTCGCGCACGAGGGTCATGGCCAGCACGTCGGACACGTCTTCGCGGCGGATATGAATGGTGATTTCGGTGCCTGCCGGTCCGCGCAGCATGTCGCCGGCCCGCTCGATGTTGTCGGCGTCGAGATCAAGGTCGTCGATGCCGACGATGTGGTCGCCGGCCTGGATGCCGGCCGCAGCCGCCGGTGTCCCTTCAAACACCGAGACCACACGCAAGTGGTCCTCGAATGAACCGATATGGATACCCAGCCCGCCGTAACGCCCAGAGGTCTGCTCTTCCAGGGTATGGAATTCATCGGCACTCAGCCAGCGCGAATGCGGATCAAGCCCATCGAGCATGCCGCGCAAGGCAGCTTCGAACAGCTGCCTGTCATCGACATCCTCGACGTACTGGTCGCGGATGAATCCCCACGCATCGGTAAAGGCACGCAGATCCTCGAGGCTGATCGCGGAATCCTGCCCGGTGTCGGCGTGTGCGGACATGGCTGCTGCCAGGCTCACACACAAAAATACAAAACGGATCTGCTTCATGGGACTGCCGGACCTGAGCCACGTTTGACTTGAGTGACAACCATCATCTTCGGCCTGGCCGGCTCAGCGGTCAACCCAGCTTACGGGATCGAGCGGCCGACCTTCCTGGCGTAGCTCGAAGTATATCCCGGGTTCGCTGGTACCGCCGCTGTTGCCGACGGTTGCAATGGTTTCTCCCGGATTGACCCAGTCACCGACATCGCGCAGCAGTGATTCGTTATGGGCGTAGAGGCTCATGAATCCGTCACCGTGGTCGATGATCAGGATCAGGCCGTATCCGCGCAGCCAGTCGGCATAGGCGACCCGGCCATGGGCAATGGCCCTGACCGGTTCACCGGCATCGGCGCGGATCAGCCATCCGCTCCACTGCATGTCACCGCCGCGGCGGTCACCGAAACTGCGCACCACAGGCCCTTCAACCGGCACAGGCAGTTCGCCGCGCAGCTCGGAAAAAGGGACGACCTCGAAATCCGGCGGCACATCAGCCAGGGCAGTGGCCAACTCTTCGAGCAGGCGGCTGAGTTCGGCGGCGTCCTCCTCGAGGGCATCGATTCGCTCCCGGTCGTCACGAATCCGGCCTTCCAGCCGTGCCAGTGCGGCCTCACGTTCGGCCTGCGCCTGTTCGAGATCGACCAGCTCGGCTTCCTGGCGTTCGAGCAATTGACTCTGATGTCGATGCTGGCTGTCCAGGTCACGTCCGGTTTGTGCCAGCGCTTCAAGAGATTCATTGAGCTGATCCATCACCTGCAGCCGTGCGCGCGTCAAATAGCCGTGATAGGCAAGCTGCCGGGACAAGCGCCGGGGATCATCCTGGTTGAGCAGCATCTTGAGGCGTGAATCACTGCCGTGGCGGTAGGCCACGGCCAGTTGTCGGGCCAGCGACTGCGCGTGCTCTCCGGCCTGGTCCTCGAGCTCAGCGCGGCGCTGTTCCAGCTCTTCGATCGCATCACGCGTCTGGTCCAGCGCCGTGGCGGTCGAGCGAACGGTGCGGCGGGTCGACGAGACCCGGCGTTCTGCATCGGCCAGGCTTTCCAGGTGCTGATCGCGCTCGCCGAGATTACGATCCAGGCGCTGCTGTATGGCGCCGATCTCCTGCCTGAGGTCATCCAGGCGGGCTTCGATTTCTTCCGGCGAGCGCTCGTCCAGGGCAACAGCGAGTGCAGTAGCCAGCGCGGCGAGCGCCGCGATCGACAGTCGAATGAATGCTCGATCAGTCCGCATTGACCAAGGGCTGGCCGGTCATCGCATCAGGCGCTTCGAGTCCCAGCAAGGCAAGCATGGTCGGCGCGATATCGCGCAAGCTGCCTTGATCGAGCATCGTCACCTGCCGTGGGCCGACGTACAGGAACGGCACCGGATTGGTGGTGTGAGCCGTATGAGGCTGATTGTTCACCGGATCGGTCATCTGCTCAACGTTTCCATGATCGGCCGTCACCAGCATTTCCCCGCCGGCGCGCCGGACCGCCGTGTCGACTTGCCCAAGCAGGATGTCAACGGCCTCTACAGCCTTGACCGCGGCCTCGAAGACACCGCTGTGACCGACCATGTCCGGGTTGGCGACATTGCAGATGATGACCTGATAGTCGCCGCTGTCGATAGCCGCGACCAGGTCGTCGGTCAGTTTCGACGCACTCATCTCCGGTTGCAGATCGTAGGTGGCGACGTCGGGGGAGGGGATGAGCTTGCGTTCCTCTCCCTCGAAAACCTGCTCCTTGCCACCATTGAAAAAATAGGTGACGTGCGCGTATTTCTCGGTCTCGGCAATGCGCAACTGCCGGAAGCCCGCAGCGGCCAGCTCGGCACCCAGCAGGCGTTCGTGCGTCACCGGGCCGAATGCGACATCGGTATCCAGTTCGTCCTGGTAGTGCGTCATGGAGACCATGGTGGCCAGTTTCGGACGGCGCGCCTGGAACCCGTCGAAACCCGGCGTGACGAAGGCGCTGGTAAGCTGCCGCGCACGGTCGGCGCGGAAGTTGATGAAGATGACGACATCGCCGTCTTCGACCCGGCGTCCGTCACCGATGACAGTTGGCAGAGCGAATTCGTCGTCTTCGCCCCTTTCATAGGCTTGCTGGAGCGCCTCCGAGGCACTATCGCAATGGTGCTCGGACTCCGCTTCCACGATGGCGTTCCAGGCCTGGTGCGTGCGCGCCCAGCGCTTGTCGCGATCCATCGCGTAGTAGCGCCCGGTGACACTGGCGATCCGCGCCTTCTCCTGACCGTCGACGGCCGCTTCGAGCCGCGCGATCGATGGTTTGGCACTGCGCGGCGGCATGTCGCGACCGTCGAGAAAGGCATGCACAGCCACTTCAGGCGCACCTTGCTGCAGAGCCAGTTCCAGGGTGGCCAGCAGGTGGTCTTCATGGCTGTGAACGCCGCCCGGTGACAACAACCCCATGATGTGGACGCAACCGCCGTTGTCACGCGCCTTGCCAATGGCGCCGAGCAGGGCCGGGTTGGTGGCGAAGCTGCCGTCCTCGATCGCCTTGCCTATACGCGTCAGTTCCTGGTAGACGATGCGACCGGCACCAATATTGAGGTGACCGACCTCGGAATTGCCCATCTGCCCATCCGGCAGGCCGACAGCCTCACCAGAGGTTTGCAGCAGGCTGTGCGGGCACGAGGCCCACAGGTGGTCCCAATTGGGCGTGTGGCCGGTGCTGATGGCATTGTCGGGAGCCGCTTCGCGATGGCCCCAGCCATCGAGAATCAGCAGAACCAGGGGCTGATGATCGGGCATTGGACTGGGCATCCTCTTGAGTTTCGGGTGGATTGCGCCAATTATCCCACACCCGGGCTGCTGGATGCTGGCAACGGATGGCCAGATCTAGGATAATGGGCGGCTTTGACCCGAGCTGGAATAGGTAATGGAGCGAATTCTCGAGTTCATCGGCAACCACACGATACTGACCGGTATTTTCGGTGTGGTCCTGCTGGCCTGGATCATCTATGAAGTCAGTCGCATGGTCCGGCAGTGGAAGGAAGTCGACTCACTCGGGGCCGTGTGGATGATCAATCGTGAGGATCCGATCATTCTCGACGTCTCCAACAGTACCGATTACGCCAAGGGCCATATTCACGGCGCCTTGCACATGCCGCCGTCGAAAATCGAGGCCGGCAACCAGGAGCTTCTCAAGCACAAGGAGCGACCGGTGCTGGTCTACTGCAAGAGCGGCCAGGTTTCGCCGCAGATGGCCACACGCCTGACCCGGCTTGGCTTTACCAACGTCAACATGCTCACTGGCGGACTGACCCAGTGGCTGGCCGACCAGCAGCCGGTCACCCGTCACAAGGGTGCGGCAAAGTCTGGCGGCAAGGACAAGAAAAAGGCCCGCGCCGAACGCAAGAAGGCCGAAGGGGACGGTTGACCCCCGACCATTCATCCATTTTCAAACACTCTCCAAGGAAAGAACCTAAATCATGGCAGAAGAAAACCAGGGCGCTGCAGGCGCCACCCAGGGCAATCAGCAGCAGGACGCACAGATGACCGTTCAGCACATCTACCTTCGAGACGCTTCCTTCGAGGCGCCGAACGTGCTCGAACTCGACCAGAATGCCGGCCAGCCCGACATCAATCTCAACCTTTCGCAGCGCACCAACCAGCTGGCCGACAACCGCTGGGAAGTGATCCTGTCGGTAACCGTCACCTCCAAGCAGGGCGACAAGACGGCGTTCCTGTGCGAAGTCCATTACGGCGGCATCTTCCAGATGGCCGGTTTCTCCGAGGAACAGATGCCCTACGTGATCAACGTGCTGTGTCCGAACGTGCTGTTCCCGTACTGCCGCACCCAGATTGCCTCCATGGTTCAGGCCGGTGGCTTCTTCATGCCGCCGCTGCAACCGATCAACTTCGAGGCCATCTACCGGCAGCGCCTCGAGCGCGCCCGAGAAGAAGCAGAGCAGGGCGAAGGCCAGTCCGAGTCCGAAAGCTGACCGATGTCTGTATCGGTTGCCGTTCTCGGAGCCGGGTCATGGGGGACGGCGCTTGCCATCCAACTGGCCCGGCTCGGCCACTCGGTCCGGCTCTGGGCGCGTGATGCGGACCAGGCCCAATCCATGCAGACGGCTCGCGTCAACAAGCGCTACCTGCCGGGTATCACGCTGGCCGATAACATCACCGTTTCGGCCGATTTCGATGAATGCGTTGCAGGTGTCGATCGAGTATTGGTAGTGACCCCCAGTCACGCCTTTGCCGAGACAGTTGACCGGCTGGCCGCGTCACTGACCCCCGAGATCGGCCTGGCATGGGCGAGCAAGGGATTTGAACCCGGTAGCGGTCGCCTGTTGCACGAAGTGGCGGCTGAGCGTCTGGGCGCAGAATTTCCCCTCGCCCTGGTCACCGGTCCGTCGTTTGCCCGCGAAGTGGCCGAGGGCCTGCCGACTGCCGTGACGGTGGCGGCGAACATGCCCGATTTCGGCCATCGCTGGGCGGAGATGCTCCATGGTGCGAGCTTCCGCGCCTACTACACGGCCGACCTGGTCGGCGCCGAGCTGGGCGGGGCAATCAAAAACGTGCTGGCAGTCGCCTGCGGCATGGCCGATGGCCTTGGGCTGGGCAGCAACACCCGGGCGGCGTTGATTACGCGCGGGCTTGCCGAGATGATGCGCCTGGGCCAGGCCCTTGGCGGTGATCCGCGCACATTGATGGGGCTGGCCGGCATCGGCGACCTGGTGCTGACCTGCACTGGAGACCTGTCCCGAAACCGCCGGCTCGGCCTGGCACTGGGCCAGGGGCGCAGTCGCGAGGAAGCCGAAGCGGAAATCGGGCAGGTCGTCGAGGGCATCAAGACCTCCGAGGAAGTCATGCGCCTGGCCGAACGAAGTGGTGTGGAAATGCCCATCTCCGAGCAGGTCCACGGCATCCTGTTCAAGGGCTGGAGCGCCCGCAAGGGCGTGCAAGTACTGATGGAGAGAGATCTCAAGCGCGAGACCGAGTAAGAACCTTCACGCTGCAGATCAATCGCCTGTCAGGCGTTTCCGAATTCATCGACGATACCAGGGCCTCTGCCCGGGATTCAAACCCCGGGCAGAGGTGATTTGTCGTGTCCGTCGTTGGTCCGGGGTGGTGATTTTCCGCCCCTCTTGCACCGGGAACTTCAAAAGCGTATCGTAGGGCAACGGCACAACATATTGTGCCCGGGGGCGAAAATTGGCACAACAGGTTGTGAGCAAGGGGTGGGCAACCTGTGAATAACAGTCACTATCAGATCATAATCAAGAGGTTGCGGGTATGAGCGTTTCGGCAGAAGATTTATCGGCTGCGCTCCCGGAAATTGCATTCCAGGAAGCGTCCCTCGACATCTGGGACAAGAAGTATCGCCTCAAGGCCAAGTCGGGTGAGGTCATTGATCGAGACATCGATGAAACCTACAAGCGCGTCGCACGCGCCCTGGCCGACGTGGAGGAGAAAAGGGACACCCGTGAGCACTGGTATCGAGAATTCCTGTGGGCCCTGCGCCGCGGGGCCATTCCGGCCGGCCGCATCACGTCGAACGCCGGTGCGCTGGAGCACAAGCCGGCGACTTCGACGATCAACTGCACCGTTTCAGGCACCATTCGCGACTCGATGAACGACATTCTCGGCAAGGTGCACGAGGCCGGCTTGACGCTCAAGGCCGGGTGCGGCATCGGTTACGAGTTTTCCACGCTGCGTCCGAAAGGCGCCTACGTGTCCGGCGCCGGTGCCTATACCTCAGGCCCGCTGTCGTTCATGGACATCTACGACAAGATGTGTTTCACCGTGTCCTCGGCCGGTGGTCGTCGCGGTGCGCAGATGGCGACTTTCGACGTCTCGCATCCCGACGTGATGGATTTCATCCGCGCCAAGCGTTCCGACGGCGTGCTGCGCCAGTTCAACTGCTCGCTGTTGATCACCGACGATTTCGTGAAGGCCGTGGTCGACGATACCGACTGGCCGCTGGTCTTTCCGGTGCTGGACTCCGAAGCCGGCGACCTGGACCTGAATGATCCCGAGCAGGTGCTCTGGCGCGAATGGCCGATCACCGACGGCTACGTCAGCAACGAGGAAGGCCTGGTCGCCTGCCGCATCTACCGCACGGTGCCGGCACGCCGGCTGTGGAACATGATCATGACCAGCACCTACGACTACGCCGAGCCGGGCTTCGTGCTGGTAGACCGCATCAATGAACAAAACAATAACTGGTGGTGCGAGGATATTCGTGCGACCAATCCATGCGGCGAACAGCCATTGCCGCCTTACGGCGCCTGTCTGCTCGGTTCGGTCAACCTGACGCGGTTCGTCGAGGAGCCGTTCACCGAGAATGCCCGCTTCAACTGGGAAGAGTACCGGCGCACGGTGCAGATCTTCACCCGCATGCTCGACAACGTGGTCGAGATCAACGGACTGCCGCTCGATGAACAGAAGCGCGAGATCATGTACAAGCGCCGTCACGGCATGGGCTTCCTGGGCCTGGGCTCGGCCCTGACCATGATGCGCATGCAGTACGGCCGACCCGAATCGCTGAAATTCACCGAGCGGGTGGCACGGGAAATGGCCGTGGCCGGCTGGGAAACGGCGGTGGAGCTGGCCGAAGAGAAGGGCCCGGCGCCGATCATGCTCGACGAGTTCGAAGTCACTCCCGAGATGCTCAGGAAACGACCCGAAATGAAGCGTGACGGCTACAAGCCGGGTGACCGTGTACCGGGCCGCATCCTGCATGCCCGCTACAGTCGCTACATGCAGCGCGTGGCCGAGGTCGCGCCGGAAGTGGTCGAACAGCTGGCCGAGAAGGGTGCACGATTCACCCACCACACCTCGATCGCGCCAACCGGCACGATTTCGCTGTCGCTGGCCAACAATGCCTCCAACGGTATCGAGCCGAGCTTTGCCCATCACTACAACCGCAACGTGATTCGTGAAGGGCGCAAGAGCAAGGAAAAGGTCAGCGTCTACTCCTACGAGTTGCTGGCTTACCGCACGCTGGTCAATTCGGCCGCCATGCCGTATTCGGAAGAAGAGAACGAGCAGCTGCCCGATTACTTCGTGACGGCCGAGACCATCACGCCGAAGGAGCATGTCGGTATTCAGGCGGCGGCGCAGAAGTGGATCGACAGCTCGATTTCCAAGACCGCCAATGTCCCGACCGATTACCCGTACGAGGACTTCAAGAACATTTACCTGTTCGCCTGGGAACAGGGCTTGAAAGGCTGTACGACCTTCCGCTTCAACCCCGAAGCGTTTCAGGGCGTGCTGGTCACCGACAAGGATCTGGAGTCGACGACCTACGAGTTCGAACTGGAAGACGGGTCGAAAATCGAGCTCAAGGGTAACGAAGAAGTGGAATACGATGGCGAAACTCACACTGCGGCCAACCTCTTCGATGCCCTGAAAGAAGGCTACTACGGCAAATTTTAAGAACCAAGGCAATGCGGGAGCATTGAGATGACCATCAGAATTGACAAGAAGATCGTGGACTACAAGGTGTGCGATACGGACAAGGCGGAAGCGAAAAAGGCAGCCGGGGAAAATGCCCAGCCCCAGAAGGCCGAAATCATCCGCATGCACGAAAAGCTGGAGCGTCCCGAGGGAATGGAGTGTCTCGAAGGCGCGACCTACAAGATCCGGACACCGCTCGATGATCACGCACTGTACGTGACGATCAACGACATCGTACTCAACCCGGGCACCGAACACGAACAGCGCCGTCCCTTCGAGATCTTCATCAACTCGAAGAACATGGATCATTTCCAGTGGATCGTGGCGCTGACGCGCGTCATGTCAGCTGTATTCCGCAAGGGCGGCGACGTCACCTTCCTGTCCGAGGAGCTGCAGGCGGTATTCGACCCCAAGGGTGGCTACTTCAAGCCCGGAGGACGCTTCGTTCCGTCGATCGTGGCCGATATCGGTGCCGTACTCGAACATCACCTCAAGCGCATCGGTCTGCTCGAACCCGATGAGCTTAGCGAACAGCAACAGCTGATGCTCGAGCAAAAACGGGCCGAGGCTGAGGCCCGAGAGCAGCGTGCCGACGAGACGGTGGAAAAAAAAACGCTGACTGAAGCGGGAAGCGCCTCACCGGCAGCTGCCGATGAGGCCTCCTACCCGGCATCGGCGACCCTGTGTTTCAAGTGCAACACCAAGGCAATGGTGCTGCTCGACGGCTGTCAGACCTGCCTGGCCTGCGGTTACTCCAAGTGCGGTTGAGCGACCGGGTTTCGGCCGAGGTTGCCTCAACGCCCGTTTGGCAATGGCGAGCCATTGCTTGATCTGAGTCAATAGCGGTGCATGCCGCACGCCATAGGATGGAAGTCCACGGTGAACCGGGGCTTCCAGGCTTATGGTATTCAGTCGAATTCTGCTGCCGCTCGACGGATCGGCTCATGCCGAACGTGCCATCTCGCATGCGGGTCGAATTGCACGCCTGTTCGGTAGCCAGGTGACGCTGCTCAGGGTGCTTGATGGAAGCCCGGCCAATGGGGCAACGGGCAGCGAAAGCATTGACTGGCGTCTCCGGCGGGTGGAGGCCGAACGCTACCTGAACGCGTTGCGGGACGACCCACGTCTGGCCGGTGTTCAAAATGACGTCGTGTTGACCGAGGGGCGGCCGGCCGACCGCATTGCCGATCATATCCGCAACAACGACATCAACCTCATCATCATGTCGTCCTGGGGCGCAGGGGGAGAGAGCGAATTTCCCCACGGCGGAACGGCCTTCAAGGTACTTGCAAGCGCCGACATCTCCTACCTGGTAGTCAATGACGGGGCGGGTGAAGGTGCTGCCGACGGATATCGAAGTATTCTCGTGCCGCTGGACGGCTCCCACAAGTCCGAGGCTGCGGCACATGTTGCCGTAGCGCTGGATGCAGGTCATGATACGGACATTCTCTTCTGTCACGTGATCAGCGAGCCAGCCATGCCCAGGCGCCGACCCTTAACCGAGACCGAGCGTTCGCTCAAGGAGCGGATGATCGAATGCAATCGGCGAGTGGCTGGCAGTTATCTGGAGGAACTGCGCGATCAGATCGGCAAGCAACACCGAATTCGGACCCGCTTTGAAGTGGCGAAGGATCCGGTCGCCTGCATTGCCGACCTCTGTCAGCAGGAATCGCCGGAACTGATGGTGTTGACTGCTTGCTGCAGTAACGAACTGAATGGGTGGTGCCGTGAATCGATCCTGCAGACATTGCTTTCCTCTACGCGTTTGCCCACGCTCGTGATACAGGACAATATTCAGATTACCGGGGACGGCACCGGCTTCGTGCAATGATCGAGGGTCCGGCGTCAGCATGAGACAATCTCCAACCGCTTCCAGCCCGGAGCGGCTGGAGCTTGAACAAGCCCTTGATGCTCTAGCGCTGAGAGCCGGCGGCGCCGGCAAATTCCGGGCCTCCCCGCTGCAGCTGCCGGCCCGCCGCAATCGCCTGAAAGCAATTTACGCATCCATCGATCGCGAGCACGTGGAAGGGCGCACGGTCACCAGGGCAGAAGAATGGCTGCTGGATAACCGACACCTCATAGAAAACGCACTCTCCGGGCTTCGCTCCGACATGCCAGCGGGATACATTCGCAGCCTGCCGCATATATCCGAAGCTGGCAAGACGGCCGAGCCGGTGGTCGCTGTATTGGCCCGCATCCTGCTTGAATACGGCGGCGAGCCAGTCGAACTCAGCTGGATCGAGCGCACTGTCGACCGTTTCCAGAACCATCGCCCGCTTGCAATCGGCGAACTTTGGGCCTTGCCGGCCTTTCTGACTCTTGCCGTTATCGATCATCTGATTGATGTCGGCGAACGCCTGACCGTCGATACCGATGTCCACGGCGACGAGGTGGAGATTGTCGATACGGTTGCCGGCGGCATACTCAGTCTCCGGGCGGTTGCCTCACATGACTGGCCTGAGTCCTTCGAAAGGCTCAGCCGGGTCGATCGCATCCTGGCACGCGACCCGGCCGAGGCTTACGCGGCCATGGATTTTCTCACCCGCGATCGTTACCGCCAGCGTATCGAGCATCTGGCGCGCCACGGCAGCCTCGACGAAACCGGCGTAGCTGAAAAAGCGGTCGCCCTCAGTGCCGCCGCCAGTACCAGCAAGGCGCGTCACCGGCATGTGGGTTACTGGCTGATCGGCGGAGGTCGAGAACGCCTGCGACGGGAGGTCGGGTTCCGGCCCACCATTCGTGAACGCATGCTGGGAGTTGCCGAACATCATCCCGGGCCGGTTTATTTTTCCTTGATCAGCCTGTTCTCGATCGTGCCGCTGGCCGCTCTGTACGCTTTTCTCCAGACCGGAGGCGCAAGCTGGCTTCTGACCACGGTGATGCTTTTGCTGGTGCTCTCGCCGGTGATCGGCCTGGCGGTGGCCCTGGCCAACGGGCTCATCACCTGGTTCGTGCCTCCGCGGACGCTGGCGCGCATGGATTTCGAGCACAACGGAATCCCCGAGGAATTCCGAACTGCCGTGGTGGTTCCGGTGATCTTCGGCGGTGTCGACGACGTCGAGCCGGTTTTTGAACGGCTGGAGATCAACTCCCTGGCCAACGACGACCCCTCGATGATATTCGTCATCCTCGGCGACCTGCGAGATGCGGATCAGGCCAAGATGGATGGCGACAAGCGAGTGCTGAAACGTTGCAGGGCCTGCACCCGTCGTCTGAACCGACTCTACGGAGACCGCTTCCTGTTCCTGTCGCGCCGGCGCCTGTGGAATGCCTCCGAAGGCTGCTGGATGGGCTGGGAGCGCAAGCGCGGAAAACTCATGGAGTTCAACCGGCTGCTGGCGGGTGACGAGGGCACCAGCTTCACGGTCGGGTACGGCGATCAGCAATTGCTTGAAGGGGTCCGCTACGTCCTGACACTGGATGCCGATACGCGACTTCCTCCTGGCAGTGCACAACAGCTAGTCGGCACGCTGGCTCATCCACTGAGCCGGGCCGTGCTCGATCGGCAAAACCATATGCTCAAGGCCGGCTACAGCATCATTCAGCCACGCCTGGAAGTCGACCCTGATACCACCATGGCCACACTGTTTACCCGGATCTTTTCCGGCGACACGACCATGGACCTTTACACCCACGCCAGCTCCGATGTTTACCACGACCTGTTCGGCGAGGGTATTTTCACGGGAAAGGGCATTTACGACTGGCGTGCGGTCGAGCACACCCTGGCCGGCCGCATCCCCGACAACACCCTGCTCAGTCACGACCTGCTCGAGGGCGTTCATGCCAGGGTAGGGCTGGCGTCCGACATCACCTTGATGGAACAGTTTCCCTCCAGCGTGGTGGCCTTCATGCGCCGGCAACATCGCTGGACCCGGGGCGATTGGCAACTCCTGCCCTGGCTGAGGCGTCGGGTGAGGGTGGCTGACGGTCAACGTCAGCGCAATCCGCTCAAGCGCGTCCATCACTGGAAGATCGTCGACAACCTGCGCCGCAGCATGCAGCCACCGGCCGTGCTCGCCTTGATCCTGGTCAGCTTTACGGGCCTGTTGCCTGGGGGCGACTGGCTGTGGATGTTGCTGTTCGCGTTACTTATGGGGCCTGGCCTGTTTACCGAGTTGCTCGAGGCATTCGGACGCGGCCTGTTCGCGCCGCGCTCGGCCTGGACCAGGCTTCGCAGTCTGCCGCAGTCATTTTACCGACAGTTCCAGTTCTGGCTTCTCAACCTGGTACTGCTGCCTTACCAGACCGCGATATTAATCGATGCGACTGTGCGCGCGCTCGTTCGCATGGGGATCACACGACGACATCTGCTG
This sequence comes from Wenzhouxiangella sp., assembly GCA_007128175.1. Taxonomy (GTDB): domain Bacteria; phylum Pseudomonadota; class Gammaproteobacteria; order Xanthomonadales; family Wenzhouxiangellaceae; genus Wenzhouxiangella. The sequence continues at coordinate 23,142 of SKXY01000351.1, forward strand.
GAGTGGACCAGCGCGGCCCACACCCAACGCAACCTGAGCAGCGCCCGACGCCACTTGTGGCGCGAAATGTGGACGGCTCCGGCACTTGCAATCCTGGCAACGGCAACCACCGCAATCCTCAACCCCGCGATGCTCGCCTTCGCCGCACCACTGCTGGGCGGGTGGCTGTCTGCGCCGCTGATCGCCGGTGCCGTCGATCGGACACGCGTCAGGCCCGCCCCCGTGCTCGATCTGTCAGACCGCGACCTGCTTCGTCGCACCGGGCGCCGCACCTGGTTGTTCTTCGAACGCTTCGTCGGTTCCGACACGCACTGGCTGCCTCCGGACAACTACCAGGAAGAGCCACGCGTGATGCTGGCCGAGCGGACTTCGCCAACAAACATCGGGCTGGCACTCAATTCGGCGCTGGCCGCTAATGACATGGGCTGGTTCGACTCCTTGAGCCTGGCGGCTTGGCTACGCAACTCCATGGATGGCATGGCCCAGCTTGAACGCTATCGCGGTCACTGGTTGAACTGGTACGAATTGCGTGATCTCAACCGGCTGGAACCGGCTTACGTTTCCACCGTCGACAGCGGCAATCTCGCAGTGAGCCTGGTCACGCTTGCACGCGGGCTGGATGAACTGACCACGTCGCCGCTCACTCCCGCCCGTCTCCTGCGCGGATTGTCGGACACCCTGGGTGTGATAGCCGAAACCGTCGAAGCACTGCCTGGTGTCGTTCCGGCACATCAACGCAGCCGGCATCTGCTGGCCACCATAAACCGCTCGCGCCAGCAGCTGTCTGCCAGCGAACGAGCCGAGGTCTGCCAGTTGTTGCGGCAATGGCGCGGCAGTCAATTCGACGAGTTGGCCGAAGAGGTCATCGGGCTGGCCGAGGACGAGGAAGTGGTGGTCAGCGCAGAAGCCATCAACGAACTGCGTATCTGGCTGGATGAACTGCATGCCCAGGCACAGCGCGCCGGTCACATGATCGAAGAGCTGCTTCCCTGGTTGCAGGACATGGCGGAGATCGAAGATGCGATCGCAGAGGTTCCGTCCGATTCCGATCAGGAATGGCAACAACTGTTGGACCTGTTGAATGGTGACTGGCGCTTGTCGACATGGATCAGCCGCTCGCGTCGTGTCACGTCGTTGATTAAGCATCTGCAGGCCGCACCGGGGTGCAGGGAAGCACAAGCTGCCAGGCTCGAACGATTGTCCCGCCAGATCGAGTATGCCCAGGTCGTGGGGCAGCAGTTGCGCAGCGACCTGGCTGATATCGTCGAACGAGCGGAACGCTGGGCAGCCGAAATGGACTTTCGCTTCCTCTACGACGAGGATCGCCACCTGTTCCGGATCGGCTACGACGTCAGCAATGCCACACCCGATCCGAACTTTTATGACCTGCTGGCCTCAGAGGCACGCCTGGCCAGCCTGCTGGCGATCGCCACGGGTCAGGTACCTTCAAGACACTGGCTCTTCCTGGGCCGACCGTTTCGCCGGCGTAACGGCCGCAGCATCCTCATGTCGTGGGGAGCGACGCTGTTCGAATACATGATGCCCAGGTTGTACACGCGAACGCCGGCCGGCAGCCTGCTTGACAGTGCCAGCCGCGCCGCAATCGCGCTGCATCGTGATTTTGCCGACCACCACCAGATTCCATGGGGTATTTCCGAATCGGCCTATTACCAGCTCGACGAACAGCAGGTGTATGCCTACCGAGCCTTCGGGGTTCCGGGGCTGGGCTTCAAACGCGATCTCGGCGAGCGGCTGGTGGTGTCGCCATATTCCTCCATCATGGCGCTGCCATTCGAGCCTGTGGCCGTGGTCGACAACCTGCGCCGGATCAAATCATTGCGAGGTATCGGACTTTTCGGTTGCTACGAAGCACTGGATTTCGGCCGGCGAGTCAGCCGCACCCCGCGCCGGCTGCGCATCGTCAAGGCCTGGATGAGTCACCACCAGGGGATGGCCCTGGTCGCCATTACCAATTGCCTTTGTCGCGAGGCAATGGTGCGGCGATTCCATTCAGACCCGCACATTGGTGGTGTGTCCATGCTGCTGCATGAACGCCTGCCGCGATCAATGCCCGAACTGCCCACACCAACCGGAACCGGGAAAACCCGGATGCCGCGCATCGCTCCGGATCCGCTCGTGTGGCCTGCCGACCCGCGTCCGGAGGTGCCGCAGTACACAGTATTGTCGAACGGACAGTACACCATCAACATCAACTCCGCGGGCGGTGGCGGCAGTTCATGGCAAGGCATCATGATCAATCGCTGGCAACCCGACGCGACGACCAATGCATGGGGTCACTGGATCTACGTGCGTGATCTCGACACGGGCAGGGAGTTCTCGATCACCGCCGATCCGGCCGGCGATGCATCAGCCGACCGCCAGGTGCACTTCGGGGCTCACTTTGCCGAGTTCCGTTGCCGCCGCCAGGAGCTTCTGTGCCGCATGCGAATGGGAGTCGCCGCCCAGCACGACATCGAGGCACGGAAACTGTTGATCAGCAACGAAAGCAGCCGACCACGCCGGCTGCTCATCGCCAGTTTCGCCGAACTCGCCATGGCGCCTCTCGTTGAACTTGAGCGGCACCCGACATTTGCCCGGTTGTTCATCGAAAGCGAATGCCTGCGCAATGAACAGATTCTGGTCTTCCGCCGACGCCCACGCAGTTCAGAAGAACGTCCTCTCTACGTCGCACATGCCCTGGTACCGCCGGCCGGACAGCCTGTTCGCTATGGCTGGGATACCGATCGCCAGCAGTTCCTGGGTCGAGGTGGCAGCGAGCGCTCGGCTGCGGGACTGGCCAACGGGCTGGCCTCCATGGGTGCGAAAGCCGGTGCGGTGATCGACCCGGCCATTGCCGATGCCGTGGAAGTCACCATTGAGCCGTACGGCCGGCTGGAGATGGGCTTCCTGACCGGGGCAGGGCGGTCTCGTCGCGAATTACTGGGCAACCTGCGCAGCTATCGGGCAATTGGACGTATCGACTGGATATTCGAGCAGGCCAGAATGCAGACCGGGCTGGAGTTGCATCATCTGCAAATGCGTCCCGAACTGGTTCGGGGCGCCATGGAACTGGCCTCGGCCATCCACGCACCACATCGAGACTGGCGTCGGCCCGATTCCTGTCCCCGGGAACCGCTGCAATCCCTGTTGTGGTCGCGCGGCATTTCCGGCGACTGGCCGATCATCGTCATGGAAGTCGGCGGCAAGGACAGTCAGGAGCGTATCGAGGAGTTGATCGTTGCGCATACCTTCCTCGATGGTCGTCGTCTGCGCTCTGACCTGGTGTTGCTCGATCTGAGTGCCGGGGGTTACGAGCAGGCCAGCCGCGACCGCCTGCGCGAGATGTCGGAATCGATTCGGGCGCGCATCCAGCGCGTATTGTCGGGGCAGGTGACGGTGATTCCGGCCAGGGAGCTATCCGCCGAACAGTACCAGGGTCTTATCACAGCCGCATCCGTCATCCTGCTCGCAGACGGGCCGCCAATCTCAGAGCAGCTGAGAACCCGATCGGCCGAGGATCTGCCCTTGCTGGTACCGAGCCGCCCCGAATCCGCGTCACACGCCGCCACGCCGGCGCTCGAACCGTGCAGGGAATTGCAATTCGATAACGGCTACGGTGGGTTCAGCAGTGACGGCCGCGAGTACGTCATCCACTGGCAGAAAGGCGGGCAAACGCCTGCACCGTGGTGCAATGTACTGGCCAATTCCGATTTCGGCTGCCTGGTCAGCGAGCGGGGCACTTCATTCACCTGGGCCGGCAACAGCAGCGAATATCGGTTGACGCCCTGGCCCAACGACCCCGTGCAGGACATTCCGGGCGACGTGATCTACATTCGCGATGAGGAAACGGGCGTGAGCTGGACCCCGACGCCCGGACCAAAACCGGGGCAGGGTGCATACCGGGTCCATCACGGTGCGGGCTACAGCCGATTCATTCATCACGGCAACGGCCTGGTGCACGACTACCGCATTCACGTTGATCCGCAGCAGTCCGCACAAGTCTGCCGTCTGCACCTGACCAATCACTGCGACTGGACTCGACGACTGACCGTGACCCGTTACGTCGAGTGGGTGCTGGGGAACCGGCGCAGCGAACCTGCAGTGCATCTCGAGTGCGATATTTCCGTGGTCAGGCAGGTCCTGCTGGCCCGCAACCGCTTCGACCGATTCGGTGGAGATCGACACGCTTTTCTCGTCAGCAGCCTGCCGATGCACGGATTCACCATGGATCGCACCGAGTTCCTGGGGCAGGGCGGCCATGTTCGTGATCCGGCCGGACTTCGCCGAATCGGATTAAGCGGACAGGTGCAACAGGGCGTTGATCCCTGTGCCGCCCTGCAGGTACACCTCGATATTCCTCCGGGTGAAACAATGACCGTCGTCTTCGTGCTCGGCCATGCCGAAAGTCGGAGTGAGGCGCTGGAACTGGCGGCTGAACTGGCCGACGAGGAAGCCATCGAAAAAAGCTTCAGTCGTCTGCAGGCCGGATGGAACGATCTGCTGGACGGAGTTCAGGTCAACACGCCCGAACCATCGTTCAACCTGCTGCTCAACCGCTGGCTGCCTTACCAGGCAATCAGCGCCCGCCTGAATGGGCGCACCGGCTACTACCAGTCAAGCGGCGGTTTCGGATATCGCGATCAACTACAGGATGCGATGGCCATGGTCTGGCTGGATCCGCAAGTGACCCGGCAGCAGATCCTGCGTGCCGCAGCGCGCCAGTTCACCGAAGGAGATGTGCTGCACTGGTGGCACGAAGGCCCACTGCGCGGCGTTCGAACCCGCTGTTCCGACGACTTGCTCTGGCTGCCGCTGGTGACCGCCTGGTACGTGAGTTCCACCGGCGACACCGGCGTACTCGACGAAATCGTTCCTTACCTGTCAGGTCAGCCGCTGGCGGCTGAAGAAGCCGAACGCTATGCCGAATACGGCGAAAGCGAACGTTCGGGCAGCCTCTACGAGCACTGTTGCCGCGCGCTGGATCGTGCCAGCACGGTCGGGCCCCATGGTCTGCCGATCATCGGCAACGGTGACTGGAATGACGGGTTCAATCGCATCAGCACCACCGGCCGCGGGGAAAGTGTGTGGTTGGCCTGGTTCATGATGCGCGTGCTGGTGGATTTCGCCGATTGCTGTCGGCTTCAAGACGATCCCGATACCGAGAGCCAGTACCTTACGCTGGCTCGCCAGCTCGGAGAGCGGGTCGAAGAGCAGGCCTGGGACGGCAACTGGTATCGCCGGGCCTATTACGATGACGGTACGCCGGTCGGTTCCGCCGAAAGCGAGGAGTGTCGCATTGACCTGATTGCCCAGGCCTGGTCGGTACTCGGGCCCGATCAACCCGGCGAGCGTGCCACCATCGCCATGCGGTCAGCTTTCGAGCACCTGGTCGACCGGCATGATCGCCTGATACTGCTGCTTGATCCACCATTCGACAAGACGCCGCGCGATCCCGGATACATCAAGGGATACCCGCCCGGCATACGCGAAAACGGCGCCCAGTACACACACGCCGCCACCTGGGCAGTCTGGGCCGCGGCTCGTCTGGGCTGGAGAGCCGATGCGGCCGACCTGTTCCGCCTGCTTGACCCGATTCAACGCGCCACCACGCCGGATTCGACCAGGCGCTACCGGCTCGAGCCCTACGTGCTCGCCGGCGACATCTACAGTCAGGGAATGAATCGCGGCAGAGGCGGGTGGTCGTGGTACACGGGCGCTGCCGCCTGGCTCTACCGCGCCGGAATCGAGGCGTTACTGGGACTGCGAGTCGAAGGACAATCACTCATCATCGAACCCTGTCTGCCACCGGAATGGGAGAAGTGTTCCGTAATGTTGACTCTCAGAAATATCCGGTATCGTATTGAGTATAAGCAAGAAAAAGGTGACGCCGCGACTGCAGGCATCACCCTGTACGAGGACGGACGAGAACTCGATTCCAACCGGATTTCGCTCGTCGATGCATCCGGCAAGCGTCAGATCACGGTTGGAATCGTCGTTCCCGAGTAAGGCGTCAGGAGACGACCGTCACCAAACCGGGGGCATGACGCACGACCTTGTCGCTCACGCTACCCATGACCAGGCGTTTGATCTGCGACATGCCGCGCCGACCCATGACCAGATGAGCGTCGGGATGCTGCTCCATGAAACTGATGATCTCCTCGGCCGGATCGCCCCAGAGCAGGTGTTTGTCTGCCACAGGATGCGTGCTGCCCAGCTTGGCCTCCGCAGCCGTGAACACCTCCTTGCCGGAGTCATCCTTGAGCTCTTCGAGGCTCTTGCGCGACATCTCGCCGAGACCCGACATCGTGGCTGAAGTCGCAGGTGTGTGCGGATAGACATACAACAGCGCCAGATCCCGACCCATGGCCTTGGCCAGGCTGGCCGCGGTACCCAGTGCCTGAAAACCTCCCTCGGAGCCGTCGAGTGCAACAACAATCTGCTTGGACATAGTGTTCAATCCTTTTTCTGTGTGAAGTCCTGCAAGCCACATTCTTGCATGCAAAAAGTATCACATGGGCGCAAGCAGCCTCAGTTGATACCGATCATCCTTTTGTGAAGCTGTAAATAACGAGAAATGACTTAATATTCATCATATAAGACATTGATAAAGCGCCAACTAGTCAAGTTAATCAAAACTGCCATGCGCTTCCGCACCAGATTCTGCGCACAGGCTCTACTTGACATAATATACATTATGCGAACTACTGTAGGAGGGCCTTCAGGCACCAAAATCCGCCTATGTTAGGTATCGAACAGAAATACCGTGCTGTAGATACTACAGTTTCCCTGTCCGCCCCACGCCTTGTTCAGGCGCCGGACACAGTGACACTCCATTGACGGCCCGCCATCGTGCGGGCCTCTTTTATTTCTTCGAGCACCGCACACCCAGCAAGTCCGACATGCGCCACACAGGAGTCGCCCAGGCGCTTGTTGCAAACATCACAGCCAATTCCCTAGAATCAGAAACAACTAAAAAAGAAAAACCTTTTCAACGATTGGGACTATGGCTGATACTGAACCGACTGCATCCACGCCTGACGACGAGCAAAACGAGAACAGCCTGGCTGACTTTTTTTTCCAGGTCATCGACATCGCGCCCGGAACGGCGCGCACCCTGCTACCGGATTTACTCGACACCATACGCCTCAACCTGGGTATGGAAGTCGGCTTCCTGTCCCGCTTCGACAACGGCCGTCGCATATTCGAGTGCGTTTCCGATGACGGCGAGCACTCCATGATTCGCGTCGGGGACAGTGATCCGCTCGAGGATTCATACTGTCACGGCGTGGTTCAAGGCCACATCCCCAACTTCATTCACAATGCTCAAGAGCACGAAGCCGTCAAGGACTTCGCTGCAACCCGGGAGCTCGGCGTCGGCGCACACATCAGCGTCCCGATACAGATGCAGGAAGGCGACATTTACGGCACGCTATGCTGCTTTTCAACCCAACCGAACGAGTCGCTCGATGAGCGAGACGTGAGTTTCATGTCGGTCATCGCCGACCTGGTAGGCGCCATCCTGCAACGCGAAATTGCCCACCTGAACACCATCGAGGACAAGCGCCAGGGCCTGGATGACATGATTCAATCCGGCGCCATGCAGTCAGTCTGGCAACCCATTGTTAATACCGAAACCGGGCAGGTCATCTCAGTCGAGGCACTGACTCGCTTCAACACCCGCCCCTACCGCCCCCCAAACGAATGGTTCGATGAGGCGGCTGAAGTGGGCTGTCACACGACGCTGGAGCGCAACGCCTTGATCAAGGGGCTGGCCATTCTGGCGCACCTGCCAGCCGGCACTTTTGTCAGCTGCAACCTGTCGGGCCAGGCGCTACTCGACCTGGAAATCCAGGATTTCCTGCAGGACCGCAAACTCGATCGCATCGTTCTGGAAATCACCGAGCACGACATCATTGCCGATTACGAATCGCTGCTCGAAACCCTGACTCCTCTGCGCAAGGCCGGAATGATGCTGGCCATTGACGACTTTGGCGCCGGATACGCCAGCTTTCGGCACATCGTCGGCCTCGATCCCGATATCGTCAAGATCGACATGAGCCTGGTTCGCGAAATCGATTCCAACGCAACAGCCCAGTCCATCGTTCGTGCGCTGTGCGCCTTCGCCGAAGAAAACCAACGGCACCTGGTCGCCGAAGGCGTCGAAACCGAGCAAGAAATGCAGACACTGCGCTCACTGGGCGTCACCCGGGTCCAGGGCTACCTGCTGCACAAACCCATGGGCCGCGATGACCTGATGCAGGTTCTGAGGCCACACTAAATCTCACGCCCGATCCTGAACCAGCCCGTTTGCGTCGAATGGATTGAGGACTGTCACATTGCCGTAACGCTGGCCGCTATTGAGATCCTCGCTATAGACCACAGCTGCCCCGGCCAGCTCCGCGGCTGCAATCACGGCACCGTCCCAATCCGCCCTACCCCTTCCCGAGTCAAGCCCGATTTTTAGCCAGATTAGTATTTCAAATACTCCAATTCCAGCGAAGTCATTTTCATGGCAACAACCTCGCCTGCAAAAGCACCTTCCTCC
>SKXY01000146.1 GCA_007128175.1 Wenzhouxiangella sp.
ACCAGTCTGCCGTCACAAGCAGCCTTGATGGCATCATCAGCAGAAATAAAAAGGATTTTAAGCAAAGCAGGCTGCCCGTTTATACACCCAAAGAATTTACGGCTGTTTTGAGTCAATTGAAATGAAGCAGGCCGAATTGAGGCTTCCGAAGTCTTGGTTGCCGCCCATCGCAAGGAGATCCCTCCGCTCCAATCCAAAGCAGCCGAGAACTTGCCCCCAACCCCTCAATTTGCTATTCTACTGTAAACCGGTAAACAAAACATCCGCAACCTGGCCAAACCAACCACATCCATGAGAGTATTCATTCCTGGGGCAGACAGCTTTATTGGTAATGATGAAAAAATGCACAAGCTATGGGCATGCAGATAAGAGTGGGTACAAGTCGGCGGGTTTCTGTCCCATCATCGGAGCGAAATCAGTTTGCCAATCAGAAAGATAGCAGGGCATGCTCTGAAAAACTGACAACACACAGGCGTTTACTTTGGCGCTTGCGCAAGATAGATCATCAGTACTGGGCAACACAGATCGACTACCAGATGCGTACCTATTCCGCATCGTTTATGAATAGGCTTCGTTATGGCGGTTCCCGGCGTTTTATGACCATGATGAAACTTGTGATTGTGTGTATGGTTGTGCTTCATGCGTGCAGTGATTCATCCACTGAAAGCGGCCCCGATCCTGTGCCTGTTGAGATTAGTTGGTCTCCTAAGAGTGCTGAGAATTTGATGAGTTATAGTCCTACGTTGGATGTTCGTGGTGGTGATGGTTTTGATGAGGTTAGGGTTGAGAGTGGTGTTTGGGATACTGTTTTGGCTGTTAATGGTGCTCGTAGTGTTAGGGAGACTTTTGATAAGAGGCTTGATTTTGATAGGGGTGATTTGCCTAAGGATTTGGGTTATAGTGTTACTGCTGTTGAGGTGGATGGTACGGAGACTAGTAAGGGTTTTGATGTTTTTGTTGATTATGTTAATCCTAGTCCTGAGATTAGTGTTGAGTATGGTTCTAGTAGGGTTTTTGGTAGGGATGTGGAGTTTGTTTTGAGTGTTAGTGATTTGTATGGGTTGGATAGGGTTAGTTTTGAAGTTGAAGATCAGGTTTATGATTTTGATGTTGGTGGTGAGAAGAGTTTGGAAGAGGTTGTTAGTCATACGTTTGGTTCTGATGGGGATGTTGGTTATTTTGCTGAGGTTTTTGATGATGAGGGTCAGAGTTCTAGTGTTGGTGGTGATTTGTATGTTGTTCCTAAGTTTAATTTTAGCACTCAATTCAGAGGATTTTTTAATAAGCAGCCTGATAGCTATGGTAGTTTAACTTTAGAGAATTTGGAGACTGGTGATGTTTTCGAGTTAGAAGCGAATAATAATGGTGTTGTTAGTCAGGAAACTTTCGAAGGGCCTCACATAATCAGTAACGTTAGTGGTGAGTTTTATGGTGTTTCTAGGATGAGGGTTGATAGGGATGTTTATCCTGATGAGTTGCAGTATTGGCATGGAGAAGGCCACACGTATGTTGCTAGTGGTAAGGAGAATACTCCTTGGGTTTTAGATGTTTCTAAGGATATGGATCCTAGTTTTTATGTTATTGAGACTGTGGATAAGAATATTAATCCTTATACGAATCAGGATTTCCTTGAAAATATTAGTCGTTTGTTGCATACGAGGCAAGATGATAGTAGGTTTATTGCTATGCCTCCTGCTTGGGAAACACAATACATCGTTTTGAATACTGGTAATGATAGTTATCCTGAGGATTTTGATATTTGGGATGATTATATTAGAAATGCTGATATTGAAAGAAATCCGGAGAATTTGCCGGGTTATGGAGATTTGCCTCCGGGTACTGCGTTTGGTGTTGAGGAGATTCGGAATTTTAGGAATTATGTTAGTGATTTGTCTGGTGTTTTAGAGTCTGATGTTTTGGGTTTGAATCCTTTTAATATCGAGGTTGTTGAGGGTGGTGCTGATGAGTTAACTGATTTTTTCCGTAGAGGTCCGCCTTACGATCCTAATGCTGGTTATGTAAGGGATAATGTTCAGTATATTGGTGGAAATGGTGATATTAATAGGGGTTATGAAAGTTTTTCTTTTGATAGTAATAATCCTTCTGGTGTTGTTTTTATTAGGTCTAGTTCTATGCTTGTTCCTCTTGCTCTTAGAGGTGCTGGTAGGACTAGCAATACTTGGGCTAGTAATGAGGATAATCATTGGGGTACTACTAGGGAGGCTAGTCCTGCTATTTGTAGTGTTAAGGATACTGGAGCGTCTGTTTTGCGTGAAACTACGAGTTCTACTTATTGTTATAGTGTTGGTATTACGCCTGATGGGGGTAGTTTTAAGCCGGTTGATGTTTGGGCTAGGCAGGTTTTTGCTGGTTTTGGGGCGTTTAGTGGTAGGATGCCGAACAAAGAATACATTCAACAAACCCCTGCCGAACAAATTCTTGAGGATACCCGCGATGGCTTTTCCGGCGTGCAGCAGGCTCACAGAGGCTTTAACGTCTACATTCAGCCCCCGGATGAGTGAGCTCGCCCGGCCCCCTCAACCGGGCTATTGCCCGTTATAACCACAGTTCGAAAATATAATTTAAATTTGAATCCGTCATGCCTTCGCGCCCCAACGGGATCCCCATGGGATAAGCATGCATCTCCATACTCCAATAAAAGCAGGAGATTGCCTCTTTCGCGATGTACCTTACTTGAAATTCCAATTAATAAAAACAAATCAATCACATGAACTTACAAACCATATCCCCGCAGCGCCGGCATCGCTCCGAACCCGGAGCAACCCTGGCCAAAAACGGCGTACTCAATTTTAATGCAGCGGCGGTGCACACCTACGGCCTCAAGGCCGGCCAGCAGGCCGAGCTGGCCACAGACAGCGACAATCCGGATTCCGACAGCCTCTACGTGGTACTCACCGGCAAAAAGACCGCCGATTCACGCACCCTGTCCGGCAAAAAAAACTACCTGGGCCTGGCGGTTAAGTCTCTGCTGCACGGTTTGCATGGGGGCACCAAAAAACCCGCCCGCAGTTACCGCGTAACCCGCGAGCTGGA
>SKXY01000284.1 GCA_007128175.1 Wenzhouxiangella sp.
CGAACCACCCGCCGACTGCAGGTAGCGCAGCATGACAACCATCAGTTCATTGGCGCTGCTCATTAAGCCTCTCCTGACAAAACGCCCGACCGTGGGCATCCTGCAAGGATACCAGCACGCGCTGGCTCACCATCGAGGTTCGGCGGGCAAGAAAAAAGCCCATGGGCTGCATGGGCTTTTACTCGGCCTGGTGGCCTGGATTCGGTGGTGGGCGATGCTGGGTTCGAACCAGCGACCCCTGCCGTGTGAAGACAGTGCTCTCCCGCTGAGCTAATCGCCCACTGATTTAGTGGTGTCGGAATGGTCCCGAGCCGCAATATGATAGTGCGAAATGCCTGGTCTGGCAAACGATTGCGGTGATTGTCCGACCTGCATGGAGGCGGGTGGCGCTGTTGTGGCTCATGGCTATGGTGGCGAGCCGGAATCGCGTATCCTTTTCTCGCTTAACAATTCTGACTGGAGTACTGCATGCGTTTGCTGAGCACCATCTTGCTGACGACGATGGTTCTGGCCCCCGTGATGGCCGATGAGGATGAGTTTGATCGCCTGGTGGCGGATTTCGAGGCGCACGAGCTGGCCCATAATCCGATCCGGGCCGGGGAGCAGGGTGATCTGGACGCCGCTGGCCGCTGGCCCGATCATTCGCCGGAACGACTCGAGAAGAAGCTGGAGCGCGAGGCGGAGTTTCTGCAGCGGCTCGAAGCCATCGAGCTCGATGCCCTGGGCGAAAGTGAGGGGGTGACCTGGGCGATGATGGACTACCTGCTGCGCTCGCGCCTGGCGCTGGCCGAGTTCGAGCCGCGGCGGATGTCGTTTACCAACGATTCCGGGTTTTTCAGCCAGCCGTTCGCCTTGGCGGGGCGGACGCGTCCGTCGTCGATTGCCGAGGCCGAGGCGTGGTTGCGCAGACTGGAGTCAATGCCGGATTTCCTGGCGACTCAGACCGCCTGGCTTGAGCGCGCCATCGATACTGGTTTCCTCCAGCCCGGACTGGTGGCCGAACGTGTGGTAGAGCAGCTGGAATCGCTGGTCGCACAGGATCTGGACGAGCACCCGCTGCTGGCGCCGCTCGATGCCCTGCCGCGTCGCGTTGATGCCGACGAGCGCCGGCGGCTGGAAGTGGCCATGCGCAAGACCATCGAAGACGAGGTTGTTCCCGCCTACCGGGAACTGCTGGAATTTTTCCGTCAGGACTATCTGGCCGAGCCGCGCGAGACAGTCGGTATTTCCGCCGTGCCAGGCGGGCGCGATTATTACCGGGCTCTGGTTCGCCACCACACCACGCTGGACACCACGCCCGAGGAGATTCATGAACGCGGCAAGGCGGAGGTCGAGCGCATCCGTGCCGAGATGGACGAGGTGATCGACGAGGCTGGTTTCGAGGGCAGCTTCGAGGAGTTTCTTCATTACCTGCGGACCGACTCGCGCTTTTATGCCGAGACCGAGCGCGAACTGCTGATGCATGCGGCCTGGATTGCCAAGCGCGCTGATGACCAGATGCCGCGGTTCTTCCGCAAGATGCCGCGCCTGCCCTACGGCGTGCGCCCGGTGCCCGAAAGCCTTGCGCCCAATTACACCACCGGCCGCTACTGGGCCGGCAACCTGGAGGCCGGCGTGGCCGGCGGCTACCTGGTCAACACCTACCGGCTTGATCAGCGCCCGCTCTACGAGCTGCCAGCCCTGACCGTCCACGAGGCCGTGCCCGGGCATCACCACCAGATCGCGCTGGCCCAGGAACTGGAGGACGTGCCGGATTTCCGCCGCAACACCAACATCACCGCGTTCGCCGAGGGCTGGGCGCTGTACACCGAGTACCTGGCCATCGAAATGGGCATCTACGAGACCCCCTACGAGGATTTCGGCCGACTGACCTACGAAATGTGGCGGGCCTGCCGCCTGGTGGTCGATACCGGCCTGCACTACTTCGGCTGGAGCCAGGAAGAGGCCGAGGCCTGCCTGCTGGAGAACTCGGCGCTGTCGACGCACAACGTGCGCACCGAGGTGGAGCGCTACATTTCCTGGCCGGGCCAGGCGCTGGCCTACAAGACCGGCGAGCTGCTGATTCGTGAATTGCGTGAACAGGCCGAGGACGTGCTGGGCGAGGATTTCGATCTGCGCGGTTTCCACGACCACATCCTGGCCCAGGGCGCCATGCCGTTAAGTGCCCTGGAAGAGCGGATGCAGGACTGGATCGAAGAGCAGCGTGTTAATCTCGGTGACTGAATGGTGAGTGGGCTGTCATGAGGGGGCGGTAACCGGGAATCACCCAAGGGAGTCCGGTCATGGTGAGACTGCTGCTGATGCTGGCGCTGGCCTACGGCGCACTGTTGCTGGTGTTGTACCTGTTCCAGCCCCGATTGCTGTTTCTGCCCGGTGTGCCCGGCCGGGAACTGACGGCCACGCCCGAGCACATCGGCCTTGAGTACCGGGATGTGCAGGTCGAAACCGCCGACGGCGAGACGCTGCATGCCTGGTGGCTGCCCCACGGCAACCCGCGCGCCACACTGCTGTTTCATCACGGCAATGCCGGCAATATCTCCCATCGCCTCGACAGCCTGCAGATCTTTCATGATCTCGGGCTGGAGGTGCTGATTTTCGACTACCGCGGTTACGGCCAGTCCAGTGGCAGTCCGTCGGAGAAAGGGGTGTACGAGGATGCGCACTCGGCCTGGCGCTGGCTGGTCGAAGAGCAGGCAGTGGACCCGGGGCAGATCGTGTTGTTCGGGCGTTCCATGGGCGGAGCCGTGGCCGCGAACCTGGCCGAGCGGGTCGATGCCGGCGGTCTGATCGTCGAGTCGACCTTCACCTCGGTGCCCGATATCGGCGCCGAGCTGTACTGGTGGCTGCCGGTGCGCTGGCTGGCGCGCATGGATTTCGATGCCCATGGCGCGATCGCCGCGGCCGATCTGCCGGTGCTGGTGGTGCACAGCCCCGACGACGAGATCATTCCTTTCGCCCACGGCCAGCGTCTTTACCAGGCCGCCGGCGAGCGCGGTACGTTGCTGGAAATCCAGGGCGATCACAATACCGGCTTTCTGGCCTCCGGCCAGCTCTACCGCGACGGGCTGGATGATTTCCTGTCGACCATCGTGCGTTGACGCCGATCAGCCATTCAGTTCCGGACGCGGCAGATCCTGATCACGCGACCGCTGCGGACATGGATCTGCACGGTCTGATCGCGCTGGTAGAAATCAAAACGGATACCGGCTGCGCCACCTTCCCGGGTCTCGAGTTGTATCTCGCGATCCGGCCGCGCCTGAATCACGCGGCGTTCCGAATCCCCCACGTTGATCAGCGCGTTGCCCATGCGCACACTGGATAGTGCACAGCTGGCCTCGACGAGGCCGACGATGGTCAGCCCCAGGATCAGCACCATGATTCGCATGCCTTGTCCTCCCCGGTCTTTTCGTTCCTTCATCCTGTCAGAACCGGGCCTGGTGTGCACATTCAGGCGGGCTTGTTTGCCATCACCAGTCGATAGGCCGCCGGGATCACCACCAGGGTGAGCACGGTGGCGGCCAGCAGTCCGGAGATGATGGCCCAGGCCATGGGCGGCCAAAGGGTGGACTGGGTAAAGGTCAGCGGCAGTAGCCCGGCGATGGTGGTGGCGGTGGTCAGCAGGATGGGGCGGATGCGTCGGCCCACGGCCTGGCTGACGGCCTGTTCCATGGTCAGTCCCTGCGCGCGGTGGCTGCCGATGACATCGAGCAACACGATGGCGTTGTTGACCACGATGCCGATCAGCGCCACCACGCCCAGCGTGGCAGTAAAGCTGAACGGCTGGCCGGCCAGGATCAGGCCGGGTACCACGCCGGCGGCGGCCAGGGGCACGGTGACCAGAACCAGGGCGACCAGGCGGAACGAGTTGAACTGCCATAGCAGGAACATCAGCAGCAGCAGGATGCCGATCGGCAGGGTGGTGAACAATGCAGTGTTGGCGGTATCGGCCTCGGCCGCCGCCCCGCCCAGTTCGATGCGCACTCCGTCGGGCAATGGCATGTCATCGAGTCGCGGCATCAGCCGGTCGATGACCTGGCCGTAGGTCACGCCCTCGGCGGTTTCGGCCAGCACCGCGGTCATGCGTTCGAGATCGCGATGCTCGATGACCGCCGGCTCCAGGCTGAGTCGGGTGTGAACCAGTTGTGCCAGCGGCACTGGGCCGCGATCGCCGCGGACCTGCAGTCCGTCCAGGGCATGAATCGGCAGGTGTTCGCCTTCCGGGCTTCTCAGTCGCATCGGCAGCGGTTCGCGCCCGGCCCGCCAGGTGGAGAATTCACGTCCCATCGAGGCGCCGGCCAGGGTTTCGGCCACCTGCCGGCGGCTGATGCCGTGGCGCTCAGCTTCGGCATCGTCGATCTCGAAGGTCAGCGTGGGCATGCCCTCGCCGAGCTTGTGACGCACGTCCACCGCGCCGGGGGTGTCGCGCAGGGCGGCCATTACCTCGTTGGCAACGCTAGACAGTTCACCCAGGTCATCCCCGAATACCCGAATTTCCACCGGTGCGTCGATCGGCGGGCCCTGGCCCAGGCGCCGGGCGATCACCTGTGCTTCCGGGGCCAGTTCCGGTGCGTGGCGGCGGGTCCAGTTCAGCAGCGGGGCGATGCTCGACTCGTGTTCGGTTACCACGACCAGTCGGGCCAGGTGCGGCGAGTTGGGTGTGTCGATCAGGTTGTAGTAGAAGCGCGGTCCACCAAAGCCGGCGTAGAGATGCACGGACTCGACCCCGTCGAGTTCGCGCATCAGCGAGGCCAGTTCGGCGCCCTTGAGTGCACTGGTTCCCACGCGCGTGCCCTCGGCAAAACTCAGGTCGATGATGAACTCGTTGCGGTCGGTGCTGGGAAAGAAGTCGCGTTGCATCAGACCGCTCAGCGCCAGGGCCGAGGCCACGATCACGGCGGCGACAATCACCACGCGTACGGGGTAGGCCACCGCGAGCATGCCCAGGCGTTGGCCCAGGTTTTCGATGCGTGCGGAATGGCTGCCGGCGCCGGGCCTGAGCAGCGCACCGGCCAGCGTTGGCGTGACGAAAATGGCGTACAGGTAGCTGGTGCCCAGCGTCAGCATCACCATGATGGGGATGGCGCGGGTGAAATCGGCGGTGTCGCCGGAGGCCAGCAGCAGGGGGGTGAAAGCAGCCAGCGTGGTGCCGGTGGCCGCCGCCAGCGGGCCGGCCAGTTCGCGTACCGCCGCCTGGGCCGCCTGCGCGCGTTGCTTGCCGCGATCGAGATGCCACTGCAGGTTCTCGACCATGACGATGGCGTTGTCGACCAGCATGCCCAAGGCGATGACCATGCCGGCAATCGCCATCTGGTGCAGCACGCCGCCGCCGATGGCATAGATGGCCAGTGCGCTCATTGTGACCAGCGGCAGCAGTCCGGCGACAACCAGGCCCAGCCTCAGTCCCATCACCCCCAGCAGCAGGCTGGCGACGATAAGTACACCGATCAGCAGCGATCGGCCCAGCTCTCCCAGGCGTTTCTCCACCCACAGCGGCTGGTAGAACATCTCTTCGATGACCAGTGGTTCGTAGCGGGGGCGAACCTCGTCGACGCGCTCGCGAAGCTGTTGGCCGAAGTGCACGGCGTTGAGGCGGTTTTCGGGAATGACGATACCCAGGCTCACCGCGGGGCGGCCGTCATGCCAGATGCGCTTTGCCGCTGGCTCGGCCGGCCCGAGGCGGATGTCGGCGATGGACGAGAGCGTGACCTGGGCGCCGTTGGCGGTCGTGATCGGCGTGTCGGCCAGTTGCTCGATGTCGTCGAAGTCAGTCAGCGGTCGCAGGACGAGGTAGCGGTCGCCGGCGGCCAGTGTGCCGCCGGGAATAACCCGATTGCGTTCGGCGAGTTGAGTGGCAAGTTGATCTTGGCTGATGCCCAGTTCAGCGGCGCGGGCATCGTCGAGGGTGATCAGCAACTGCTCGCCGGGGTCGCCGAGCAGGTCGATGCGGCCGATATCGGGCACACGAAACAGATCACGCCGGAGCTGGCGGGCGGCTTCGAGCAGTTCGAGCAGGTCGTCGCTGCCGGTGAGCGACAGCACGACACCGTGGGTATCCATGGAGCGGTCGCGGATCTCGATGTCGGCCACGCCGTCGGGGAAGCGACGCGCGGCGTCGTCAACGGCCACGCGAATGCGATCCCATACCGCATCGGTGTCGTAGACATGCTGCGACATGCCGATGATGACGTGGGCAAATCCCAGGCGGGCGGTGCCGTTGATCTCGTTGACTTCGTCGACCGAGGCGAGTTCCTCTTCCAGTATGTTGAGGACCAGGCGTTCCATGCGCTCGGGCTCGGCACCCGGCCAGGTCACCAGAACATGACCGTAGCGGTAGGGAAAGAAGGGGTCTTCCTGTCGGTCCATGCCGATCCAGGCGGCCATGCCGATGAGCGATAGCAGGGCGACGGCGGCCAGTATCAGCCGCTTTCGATCCAATGCGGAGGCAATCAGGTTCATCGCAGCACTCGCACCGCGTCGCCGTCAAGCAGGCGCCCGTGACCGGCGACGATGATTTCGTCGCCGGCGGCCAGTTCACCATTGACCGTGACACGTCCGTCACGCAGGCGGCCCGGTGCCACTTCGATCAGCTCGGCTTTGCCGTCGTGAACACGAAACAGTCGGGGGGAGCCGGCGGCCGGCCGTATCACGGCAGCCATCGGCACTGTCAGGGTCTCCTCGCCGGCAACATTGAGCTCGATATGCACCGCCTGGCCGGGCTGCCACTCGGGCCCGGGATCGGCAGGCAGTGAAACGATGATACGGGCCGGATGGCCGGGACCAGCCGGGCCGATCTCGGTGATCTGGCCGTCGATGGATGGACGAGCGTCGAACTGGTGCAGCGTGGCGCTCTGTCCGGTGGTGAGCCCCTGTGCCTGTCTTGCCGGAACGCTAACGGCCACCTCCATCATTCGGGGGGCAGCCACGGACAGAATCGATTGGCCCGGGGCGACATGCTGGCCCGGTTCGGCGTGGAACTCGACCACTTGTCCGTCGAAGGGGGCACGTAAAGTGCCTTCCTCCAACTGCTCGCGTGCCTCGGCCAGTGCCGACTCGGATGCCTGGCGCGATTCGAGCAGGGCGTCGCGGCGCGAGCGGGTGCGGTCGAGATCGTCGGTGGCGACCAGTCCGCGCTCGTGCAGTTTTTCCAGGCGTTGCGTCTCGCGATCGAGTTGTTCGAGCTGACGGTCGATTTCGCGCACACGCGCCTCGGCCGAACTCACTCCGGGCATCAGGGCGGGATTGTGCAACACAGCGAGTGCGTCGCCAGCGGACACATGCTGACCACGCCTGACCAGGCGCTCGGCCAGGTGCCCGCTGTGCAGGAAGGCGAGGTCGGCACGCTCCACCGCCCGGGTCACGCCGGGCAGGCGCAAGGCCGAGTTGTCGGTGCCGGCCTCAACCAGTGCGACGCGCACGGGCTGAACAGTCGCTTCGTCGGGTTCGGTTCCCTGCTGGTCATTGCGCTGGCAGGCGGTCAGGATCAGTGCAAGCAGGGCGAATGCGATCAGCATCCTGGTTCGTGAACTGGCCGGCCGGTCAGTTGTCGTGGCGAGTGAATGCAAAGGCATGTGTCTGGAGTTCATGATCAATATGCTCCGGCCGGCGCTCAGTCCGGCTGCAGTCCGCGCATGAAGATTTTCAGGAAGTCTTCGAGGTATTGCTCGTTATTGCCCATTCCGGGCCAGTCGGCGTGGTGCTCGCAGGTGGCGAACCACTGCGTGCAGGCGTTGACGAAGGTTGTAACCACATGGGTGGGATTGACGTCGTCGCGCAATTGTCCGGCCTGCTGGGCCTGGCGTACGCGCTCGGCGCCGAGGCCGACCAGCTCGGCGTCCATGTGGCTGCAACTGGAATCGCCTTCCAGATGAGCCCAGCTGAACAACCGCACAACCTTCGGATTCTCGGCGAGGAAGCGAAAATACCGAACCACGCTCTTGCTCAACAGGTCGGAATCCGCCCCGTCGGCCTGTTCCAGATCTTCTTTCTGGTCCTGGTAGTAGCGGGCGAAGGCCAGCTCCTTGACCGCATCCCACAAGCCATCTTTGGTGCCGAAGTGGTGATGAATCAGGCTCTTGGTCACGCCCGAGCCTTCCGCCAGCTCGCGCATGGTGACTGCGGCAAAACCCTTCTCGACGAACAGATCGAACGCGGCCTGGAGAATCCGGGCACGGGTCAGTTCAGGGTCGCGGGTGGTGGGTTCGTTCATGGGGGTAGTTTAACTGTTAACTGGTCGGCCGGTCAATTGACTGGGGGTGAAAGGGTGAATGGGTGAAAGGGTGAATGGGTGAATGGGTGAATGGGTGAATGGGTGAAGGGGTGAAGGGGTGAAGGGGTGAAGGGGTGAAGGGGCTAACGGGTGAAAGGCGAGCCGGAATGACAAAACGACCAAGCCAACGAACCAACCAAAACCCGTGTGCATTGGATCACGTTTTCGGTGGATGGTGCGGGATCGTTCAAGCTGCATTCATCGTTTGTATCGCAAGTGCATTTATCATTGAACGATTGTTTAACCGAACTATCGAAAACAGCGATGAGGACCGTATTTCTGACATCCGCCGCCCTGGTGGTGGGAGCGATGATTTTGTCTGGCTGTGGTGGAGGCGAAGACGCTGCCGACACTTCGCAGAATCGCAACCAGTCCGATCGCACGCTGCCGGTGCGGGCGTCCGAGACTGCACCGCGTGATCTGTCGCGCGTTGTCCGGTTGTCGGCACCGGTCGAGCCGATGCGAACCATTCGACTGGCGGCCCGCACCGATGGTGTGATGACAGAGGTGCTGGTCGAAGAGGGTGATGAGGTCTCGGCCGAGGAAGTCCTGGCTCGTATCGACGTGCGTGAGCAGCGGGCCGAGCTGGCGCGAGCGCGCGCTTCGCTGTCCGAAAAGGAAGCGAACTTCGAGCGCATGGAGCAGTTGCGGGAGCGTGACTACATTGATGCCGCCCAGTACGAGACGGCACGTGCGGAACTGGAAATCGCGCGTTCGGATGTTGAACTGTGGCAGACGCGGGTTGATTTCGGCACCGTCATGTCGACCATCGACGGCACGGTCGTCGAACGCTACATCGAGCCCGGCGAGGCCGTTTCGCGCCATGAGCCCCTTTTTGCCATCGCTGACCTGTCGAGCCTGGTGGCAAGGCTCGGGGTGTCTGAACTGGATGTCGGCAATCTTCGCGTCGGTGACAGCGTCCTGGTTCAGGTCGACGCGGTCGATGGAGGTAACCCCATTGGTGGCATGATTCGCCGCATCTTCCCGGCGGCCGATGAAACCAGCCGTCTGATCACCGTTGAGGTTGAACTGCCCGAAGCGCGGGTGCTTGGACTGCGTCCTGGTTTCCTTGCCCGAGCCCGCTTGCTGGTCGATAGTCGCCCGGATGTGATGGCCGTGCCCTCGGTAGCCGTGGGTGAAGAGCGAGGTCAGCATTTCGTGATGGTCATCAATGGTGACGGCAAGCTCGAGCGCCGGGAGATCGAGGCTGGCGTGATCCGGGGGGCATGGCGTGAAGTGATCAGCGGATTGGAACCCGGGGAAGAGGTTGTTGCCGCCAATCCTCTTGAAATGAATAGCGGCGAGCGGGTTCGCGTCGTCGACTGGGTGGAGTGATGAGCCATGAGTGAACACGAGAACAAGCCCCAACCCGATCATCTCGATCCCGCCCGCGGCACGAAGTACTACAGCGGACTGACCCACTCGGCCATTCGCCGGCCGGTCGGCACGCTTGCCATTGCTTCGGTCGTGCTGGTGCTGGGGCTGTTCTTCGTCGACCGACTGCCGGTCAACCTGCTGCCCGAAGTGGAGTTCCCGCTGGTACGCATTACCGTCAACTATCCCGGTGTGGCGCCGGAGGTGATGGAGGAGCAGGTCACGCGAGTACTCGAGCGCAACCTGTCGTCGGTGGAGAATCTGTCCGGCATTTCGTCGCGCGCGTCGGAAGGTCGCACCAATGTCAATCTGATCTTCGAGCACGGAGTCGATCTCGATATCGCCATGCAGAATGCCGCGCGCCAGCTCGAGGTGGCGCGTCAGCAGTTGCCATCCGATATCCAGCCACCGCGACTGCGAAAGTGGGATCCGGGTGAATGGGCCATCTGGCGGGGCGGTTTTTCCTCGCCCACGCGCGAGCCGCGCGAGGTGCGCGACTGGGTCGAGCAACGTCTGGTGCCGCAGCTGCAGTCGATCAACGGCGTGGCCTCGGTGGAGGCCGCCGGCGGCCAGGTCCGCGAGATCGAGGTGGTGCTCGATCAGGATCGATTGCGCTACTACCGGCTGACCCTGAGTGACGTGGCCGACCAGCTCGCCGCAGAAAACATCAACATAGCCGCCGGTAACATCACCTCGCCGAACTTCGATGTCATGGCTCGCACCGACGGGCGTTTTTCCAGCCCGGAGGAGATCGGCGATGTCCTGCTGACCGTGCCTGGCACCGAGCGCCGCATTCGCCTGCACGAGATTGCTGACGTGCGCGACGGCTTTGCCGAGCAACGCCTGTTCGTTCGTCTGAATGGCACGGCAGCCACGCAGCTTTCGATCTACAAGCTGCCCGAGGCCAATGTGGTCCAGGTGGTCGATGCCGTCAACGACCGCATGGCCCAGCTCGACGAGTCCGGTTTCATGCCACCCGATATCCAGTGGGAAGCCACACGCGATGGCGCGTATTTTGTGCGTGGCTCGGTTGATGCGGTGGCGACCGCTGCCATCCTCGGTGCGGTGCTGGCGATGATCGTGGTGCTGGCCTTCCTGGGTTCACTACGCAAGAGTTTCGTGATCGGCCTGTCGATTCCGCTGGCCATCCTGTTCACCTTCGTGCTGATGGGGCTGGGCGGATTGACGCTGAACGTGATCAGCCTGGGTGGTCTGGCACTGGGTGTGGGTTTGTTGCTCGACAATGCCATCGTCATGCTCGAGAACATCTCGCGCCACAGTGAGAAACTGAAGAAATCCTCACAGCAGGCGGCCCATGACGGTGCCCAGGAAGTGATTTCGGCCATTACCGCCGGTACGCTGACCAACCTGGCGGCGGTCGTGCCCTTCCTGCTGGTAACCGGCATGGCCGCGCTGGTATTCCAGGAACTGATCCTGACTATCTCGTTTGCCGTGGTCGCCTCCCTGGCCGTGGCGCTGACCCTGGTGCCGATGC
Organism: Wenzhouxiangella sp.; assembly: GCA_007128175.1. Classification (GTDB taxonomy): domain Bacteria; phylum Pseudomonadota; class Gammaproteobacteria; order Xanthomonadales; family Wenzhouxiangellaceae; genus Wenzhouxiangella. The sequence continues at coordinate 11,136 of SKXY01000284.1, forward strand.
TGTCGGCACAGTTCGGCAAGGTGAAATATCAATCCGGGCTCAATCGCACGGCCATCTACCGCGGCTTCGACCAGTTCATCGACTGGTTGATCGTGCGCTACCGTGCCCTGCTCAAACCCGTCCTGACGTGGCGCTGGGCGGTGGTGGCTGCATCAATCGGCCTGTTGGTGATTGCCGTGCTGGGCATGGGCCGACTGGGCAACGAGTTCCTGCCCCAGCTCGACGACGGCCAGGTCAACGTGCGTATTCATTTGCCGCCGGGCACCACGCCGGAGCAGACCGATGAAGCCTCGCGCATGGTGGAGAA
>SKXY01000160.1 GCA_007128175.1 Wenzhouxiangella sp.
CGAGCGCCTTCGACGCGATCTCGCGGTCGGCAGCCGGCCACAGGTTGAACATCGCGCGCCAGCCCGGCACATGCGCCAGCCGGCCGATCAGCACGTTCGACATCACCGTCAGCCGCTTGACAAGGCGGAAGTCCTGGAAAATCATGCCGACGCCGGCGCGCAGTTCACGCAAATCACGACCGTCCTTCTGAGGCACCTGGACGCCATCGACCGTCACGCTTCCCGAAGTCAGGCGATTGAGCCCGTTGACCGCGCGCAGCAGGGTCGACTTGCCGGCACCCGACGACCCGACAATGACCACGAACTCGCCCGGCTGGATCTCCAGGTTCAGATCCTTCATCCCCACCGCCCCGTTCGGGTAGACGATGTTGGCGTCGGTGAAACGGATCGAACCTTTCTTGTCACTCATCTTTATGCGATTCCCCTGGTCAGTCGCGACGCGCAACGGCGCTAGCGACGCATCAATTCGTAGGCGTCACGGACCGGTTCGTACAAACCTTCGGTGAACGGTGCAAAGCCGTCGATCTCGTAAAGGATCCACAGCACCTTCTCATCGTCAGGCAAATGCGCCTGGGACTCGGCCAGATCGATGAAGGCATCGACTATGGCTTGCTGAAGGTCCTCGGGCAGACCCGGACGCACCTGCACGCCGTCGTTGGGCAGCATGGGCGCGTGTTCAAACACGATCACCTGCTCGCCGATGTCGGGATACTGCCCGCAGACCATGTTGCGCGCGTCATCGTAGCTGACCCCGAAGCGGGTATCGCCGGCATAGACGGCCAGCACCGCGGCATCGTGGCCGCCGACAAACAGGCTGTTGACGTCGCGCTCCGGGTCGATGCCGAGTTCCATCAATTGCACCGCCGGAAACAGGAAGCCGGAGGTCGAGTTCGGATCGACGAAAGCGACGCTCTGGCCACGCATGACCTCCAGGTCGCCCTGACAATGCGCGAACTTTCTGGTCTCGGCGGGACGGCCGGCCGAGCGTGTCTCGCAACGCCGCTCGACGATTTCGATGGGCGTGTCGCATACCGACGGGTCGCTGGTGAACCACTGCGATCGGTAGCCGGTCTCGCCGCGGCGCACGGAGATCAGGATGGGTTCGATGTCGTAACGACGCTGGCCGAGCATGGCGGCAAACGGCGGCAGCATGCCGATATCCGCCCGACCCGATCCCAGCGCCTCAACCAGGCCGGTGTAGTCCTGCGGCACGAACGAACGCACCGGCATGCCCAACTCGGCTTCCAGGTGGTCGGTCAGGGGTTCGAGATTATCGACCAGGGCCTCGGCTTCCAGCGCCGGCACCAGGCCGAGCACCAGCTCCGTCGGCCAGCCACGCTCGTCAACCTGCTCGCCCGGGCAACAGGCGGCCAGCATCACGACCAGACCGATCATGGCAACAGTGCGCAACAAGCTTCGATCCCGAGCTAAACCAGCGTGCATGCTAGCCGATCCGGCAAGGCAGGTGATGACGATTGCATGACGCATCGACGGCGTTTCGTCCCGGGCGTCGGTCGGTCAGTTGTCGAGATGACGGCATAGTTCGTCAACCAGTCGTCGTTCGATCCAGCTCTCCAGGCGCCAGTTGGCCAGGAATCCGCAGTGCCCGCCGTGCGGCAGCACCTCCAGGTCCATCGCGTCCAGTTTCGGCAGCGCGTGAAAGTCGCTGATCGGGATGATCGGATCATCCTCGGCGGTAATGACCAGCGTCGAGCGCTCCAGCCCCTCAAGGTAGTCGCCGGCAATCGAATAGCCTTCCAGGTAGGCGTCCAGGTTCGGAAATTCGGTCAGGTGCTCGACCAGCCAGTCGGTCTGGCCGCGCAGGTCCTTGATCCGGAACCAGTCGCGCAGGTCGTAGCGGTCCGGGTAGAGCGCCTGCTTGATCTTGAGCGAACGCTGCCACTTGCGCACGAAATAGGCCTGGTACAGCGGCATGCCGCTCTCCAGCGAATCGAGCACATGATGCGGCCGGATCACCGGGCAGACCGCCACCACCCGCTTCAGATCTACCCCGTGCGCGACTGCCTGCCGGGCAATACGCAGGGCAAAGTTGCCGCCCAGGGAGAAACCCGCCAGGAAGACGGGACCGTCCTCGTAGCCGGCCTGCACCTGGCCGACCACGTCGAGCACCTCGGGCAGGCGGCAGGAGTGGAACAGATCGACATTGAGATGGTGGGAATCACCGTGGTCGCGGAAATTGAGACGGAAGGTGTCGAATCCGGCCGCGTCCAGTGCCGTCGCCGACGACAGCAGGTAATTCGAATCAACACTGCCCTCCCAGCCATGCAGAAGAATGACCAGGGCATTGCGGCGATCTTGAGCGGCACGATTGGCGAAGCCCAGCAGCCGTGTGCCGTCCGCGGCCTCCTGGATGCGACGCTGACTGCGCTTGAGGTAATCCCGTGCGGCCCGACGCACGAGTCGTCGGCGCCAGGGGCCGGAGGTGAGCACCGACTGGACATGACGGTGCGCCAGCAATCCACGCGGCCGGAACGGTCCCGTATCCCGATCAGGCATCGTAAGCCTCCCTGACAACCTGGTGAGCCCGGCGCGACAGCCCGCGGCGTCCGCCCTCGAAGTCCGTCAGCGGCGCGCCGATCAGCAACCGCCCTTCCAGCGGCGGCTCGGCCATCACGCGCAACAGGTTCATCAGAAAATTCTCGCCGGGCGCGAACACCATGGTGTCGTGCAGGTCGCCCTCCCCGGCCCGCTCGAAGCGGATCGCGACCGGCACCACCGGCACGCCCGTGCGAATCGCCGGCCCGAACAGCGGGGCATGAAAAACCTTCACGCCGCGCTCGCGACGAATACCGCCCTCGGGGAAGATGCCGACCCGATCACCACGCTTGAGCAGCGCACTCATCCGGCGCGCCACCCTTCGGCGCGACTCGGCACTGCCGCGGACGATGAAAATGGTGCCGGCCAGCCGCGCCAGCACGCCGACCAGCGGCCAGCGCTCAATCTCGGACTTGGCCACCAGCCACATCGGCCACAGCGCGTGCAGCATGACGATATCCAGCCAGGTGATGTGATTGGCCACCACCAGGCAGGGGCCGTCCGGCAAGCGCCCGCTCACGCTCAGGCGAATGCCAAAAATCCTGAGCGTCACGCGTTTCCAGGCCTGGTGAGCACGCTGCCTCAATGTCATCGAGCCGGTCGGAATGCGACCGATGCCTGGAATGAAGCAGATCAGCGTCAGCGGAATGCCGACCACCACGTGTGCAGCGAACAGCGGCAGACGCCACAGCAACCGCCAGGGTTGACGGAATCGGCGCTCGGCATCATTCATCGGCGCCTCTCGGCGACCCGCAGCGCCAGCAGGCCGTGAACTGCCCCTCGAGCCGCTCGCCGCAACCTGGGCAGCGCCATGACCGCCCGGCCTTGCCGCTGCGGTCGCGCTCGCGGATAATGGTTTCGGCTCGTTCACGCTCATGCTCGCGCACCCAGACCGAGGGCCGCGCGCCCTCGGCAAAATAGATCTCCACCGCCGCAGTCCAAAGCTCCATGCTGCGCACCCGGGTCTCGATGCCCTCGGCCTCGAGCAGGCCGCGCACGAAGCCGATCTCGACCGGGTTGTCGGCGGTGAACACTCGCGTCCAGTCTTTCACGATCAGGGATTTGCGCCTTTCGGTGGCAGAAGTAAATGCGACACATTATCATTACCCGGCATTGATCACCGGCAGCGTACCATCGCGTATGGTAAACGACCCTGCCCGACTACCCACAACCAGTCTTGCCTACATCGTGAATCCACCCAGGAAAAACCACAAGATCCGCATCGCATCGAGCGGAAAGCAATTCAGTGCCCGTCCGGGCGAAACCGTGCTTGCCGCCGCGCTGCGCCAGGGCATCGTCCTGCCCTACAGCTGCAAGAATGGCACCTGCGCCAGTTGCAAATGCAAGCTGGTCGAGGGGCGAATCGAGTATCCGTACAACCCCCCCACGGCGCTGGAAGAGGACGATTTCGGCAGTGGCCACGCGCTTAGCTGCCAGGCCGTGGCCGACACCGACCTCACCATCGAGGCGCGCGAAATCGAGCAGGTCGCCGACATCCCGGTGCGCCTGCTGCCCGCGCGGGTGGAGTTCATGGAGAAGTTCACGCCAGAAGTCATGTGCATTCGGCTCAAGCTGCCGCAGGCCGCCCGCCTGCAGTTTCTGGCCGGCCAGTACATCGACATCCTGCAACCGGGCGGCAAGCGCCGCGCCTTCTCGATTGCCTCGGCACCGTCCGAGCCCGACTTCATCGAACTGCACATCAAGCACGTCGACGGTGGCGGCTTCACCGGCCATGTCTTCAGCGACATGCAGATCAAGGACATCCTGCGCATCGAGGGCCCGCTCGGCACTTTCTTCATCCGCCGTTCTTCCGAGCGGCCGATCATCATGGTCGGCGGCGGCACCGGCTTCGCGCCGCTAAAATCCATGATCGAGGAACTGATCGAGTCCGGCGACGACCGTCCGGTGGAACTCTACTGGGGCGCGAGCACCGAGCCCGACCTCTATGCGAGTGAACTGATCAAGCGCTGGGCCGAGAAACTGCCACACTTTCGCTTTGTGCCGGTACTGGTCGAACCGGACGCTCACTGGAGCGGAGAGCACGGCTTCGTGCACGAGGCAGTGGTCCGCCACCATCCCGACCTGTCTCCCTACGATATCTACATGTCCGGCCCGCCGGCCATGATCCACGCCGCACGCCATGCCTTTGTCGACGCCGGCGTGCCCGAAGAGCGCCTGTTCTATGACAGCTTCGACTTCGCACCCGACGTACCGCCCGCCAAGAGCTGAGGCTTGCAGTGCTCTAGTGTACCCCGTCATGCCAGAACCGTCACAAAACCTGCAGGTCGTCGAGGCCACTCGCCAATGGCTAGAGAAGGTCGTGATCGGGCTGAACCTGTGCCCGTTCGCCGCTTTGCCGTGGCGTCAGGGCCGGGTTCGATTCCGGGTCAGCGACGCGACCGGTCAACCGGAACTGGCCGAGGACCTCGCCGACGAATTGCTGGCACTCGAGAACTCCGATCCGGCCGAGTGCGAGACCACGCTGCTGATTCACCCGCAGGTGCTGGGCGACTTTCTCGACTACAACGACTTTTTCGACATCGCCGACCGTTTGCTCGAAGACATGGCGCTGGATGGCACGATACAGATTGCCAGCTTCCATCCCGACTACCAGTTTGCCGACAGCCAGCCGGACGACCCGGCCAACTGCACCAACCGCTCGCCCTACCCCATGCTGCACCTGCTGCGCGAAGCCAGCATCGAGGCAGCCATAGCCAACACCCCCGATCCGGACGCAATCTTCGAGCGCAACATCAAGACAATGCGAGAGCTGGGCATGGACGGCTGGAAGGAATTACTGGGGAAACAATAGACAACCGCCAGTGGCTTGCGATGCAGCGGGGGGTGCCTGGTGCTTGGATTTTCCGGGATCAATCCATCACCCAAAAGGCAAAGGACTTGCGGATCCGTTATCGGCACCCGAAACGCGACCTCAGGTTTTCTTTTTGCGTGCACTGAAGGCTGCCTTGCGTTCGGCACGTGTGCGTGGCGGACGCTTGCGTGTCAACCGGGGCTTGGCCGGCTCATCGGCGTTCTTCCCGCTGTCCTTTGCCGCCGCTTCGCGCGGCTTCTTCTTGTCGAAGCCACTGCCTTTCCCTTTCTTTACCGGCTTGCCCTTGTCTCTGGCCCCGGACTTGTCGAACGGTCGTTCCGGGGCTGAAGGGGGTCGACCCGGCCGGCCATCATCGATCCTGATCAGAAGCGGCCGGCTGGCAACACGCACCTTGCGCAGGTGCTCGAGTGTTGCGGGGGGCAGGTCGGCGGGAAGATCGACGATACTGAAGTCATGCTGGATGTTGATGCGTCCGATCTGGCTGGAATCCAGCCCGGCCTCGTTGGCGATGGCGCCGACGATATTGCCGGGCTTCGCGCCGTGGCCGGCACCAACCTCGATGCGATAGCTGACCAGGTCAGTATCGCGGTCGGGCCGTGACCGGGTATCGCGGCGCGAAGGCTTTCCTTGACCACGGTCGCCGCGCGGTGGCGGACTCGGTTCGGAGAAGGTGGCCGGCGCCAGGTCTTCTCCCAGTTTTTGCGTGTTGCCGCGAGCGATCAGCGCGAGCGCGGCGGCAATGTCTTCAATGGGGACATCGAGCGCCTCCAGTGTCTGCTGCAGGATTTCGTGTCCGGAATCCAGCTCGTCGCTTTGCAGCGCGGCCTTGATCCTTTCCTGGAAGCGGACCAGGCGCTGGGCTTCGACGTCGCCGACGGTCGGCAGGGTCATGGCCTCGATCGGCTGGCGCGTGGCGCGTTCGATGGCGCGCAGCATGCCGCGCTCGCGCGGCGCCACGAACAGGATGGCCTCGCCCGACCGGCCGGCCCGGCCGGTGCGCCCGATGCGGTGGACGTAGGCCTCGGTATCGTGCGGAATGTCGTAGTTGACGACGTGACTGATGCGCTCGACATCCAGTCCGCGCGCGGCAACGTCGGTGGCCGCCAGGATATCGATCTCGCCGCGTTTGAGACGATCGACGATCTGCTCGCGCATCTTCTGCGGCACATCGCCATTCAGCGCGGCGGCCGAAAAGCCACGTGCTTCCAGGCGCTGGGCCAGCTGTTCGGTCGCGATGCGCGTGCGGGCAAACACGATCATGGCGTCGAATTCCTCGACTTCCAGGATGCGCGTCAATGCATCGAGTTTGTGCACGCCGCCGACCACCCAGTAACGCTGCCGGATATTGGCGGCGGTCGTGGTCTTCGACCGGATCGTGATGTGCTCGGCCTCGCTCATGTGACGCTGGGCGATGCGTCGAATCGGGTCCGGCATGGTGGCCGAAAAAAGTGCCTTCTGGCAGGTCGCCGGAATCCGCTCCATGACGTCGCGCACGTCGTCGATGAACCCCATGCGCAGCATTTCGTCGGCCTCGTCGAGCACCAGGGTCTGAAGCTGATCGATCTTGAGCGTGCCCTTGCCCAGGTGATCGATGATGCGACCGGGCGTGCCGACAACCACGTCCGGCCCGCGCTTGAGGCCGTTGAGCTGCGGGCCGTAGGCCTGGCCACCGTAGATCGGCAGTACGTGGAAGCCGCGCAATCCGCTGGCGTAACGGTGAAAAGCCTCCGCGACCTGGATGGCCAGTTCACGAGTCGGCGCAAGCACCAGTGCAGCCGGGCGGGCCTGGCCGGGTTGCAACCGGGCGAGGATGGGCAGCGCGAATGCCGCTGTCTTGCCGGTACCGGTCTGGGCCTGGCCAAGCACGTCACGCCCGGACAAAAGGGCCGGAATGGTCGCGGCCTGGATCGGCGACGGTGCCTCGTAACCCAGCTCTCGCAGCGTGGCGAGCAGCTCGGCAGGAAGACCCAGCGCATCGAAGCCCGGTTCGGAGTGGTTGGAATCAGACATGTTTTGGAACCCGCACAGAATGTTCAATGATAACGGTTTGGAGCCTTCAATAAGGAATCCGCAGGCCCTTCGACAAATGACAATGGCCTGGTCTCCGATACTCCAATATTGGAAAAGAGGTCTGCCGGCGGCGACACTCACTCGTCCAGGCAATGGTTCAGCGGCCGGGGCTTGCTGAAATGGAAGCCTTGTGCGTAATCGATACCAATGGCGCGGAGTCGCTCGACAATAGATTCAACTTCCACGAACTCGGCTACCGTAGCGATATCGAGCAGTTTGGCGATGCGGGCCATGGCCTCGACCATGGCCGATGCAACCGGGTCGTCCCGCAAGTTGCGGATGAAGGTCCCGTCAATCTTGACCTGGTCGATGGGCAGATCCTTGAGTGAACCCAGAGACGACAGTCCGGTTCCGAAGTCATCGAGCGCGAACCGAAAGCCGTGTTGGTGCATTCGTTCGATGATCGTGATGGTGGTGTCCAGGCTGCTGACTGCGGCCGTCTCGGTGATCTCGAAATACAGGCGCCCGGGCGCCAGCCCGTGATACCGGATGATCCGCGCCAGTTCATCGTTTCTGTCGGGGTCCGACATTGTTGTCCCGGACAGGTTGATGCTGAAAACCACCTCCGGGTGTTCTGACATCAGCCTCGGTAGCTGCCGGCATGCGTGTTCGACCACCCATTGGTCGATATCGGGCATCATGCCGTGGCGCTCTGCGGCAGGAATGAAGGCACCCGGCGCGATCAGGGTGCCGTCGGCATCACGCAGGCGGAGCAGAATCTCGACCTGCAGCGGCAGCTGGTCGCGCAGCGGGTGAATGCACTGACCGAAGAGCTCGAACCGGTTCTCGTCAAGCGCCTGGGCCAGGCGGGTCACCCACCGCATCCGCCCTTGCTGCGCGGCCAGCTTCAGGTCATCGGGCTTGTAGACATGGATGTGGTTGCGCCCGCGGTCCTTGGCCGCATAGCAGGCGGCATCGGCTTCTCGGATGAGCTCGTTGAACTCCGGACTGTCCGGCGTGATTTCGACCAGGCCAATACTCGCACCGACCTGGAAGCTTTGCCCCTGCCAGGGAAACCGCAGCTCCCGGATGGCACGCTGCAGCTTGGCGGCGACCGCGCGGGCATGCTCGACATTGCACTTTTTCAGCAACAGCCCGAACTCATCTCCACCGAGACGCGCAAGCGTGTCGGTATCGCGAATATTGCGCCCCATCAGCCAGGCGATCTGCCGCAGCATCTGATCACCGGCCGCATGGCCGGCAGTATCGTTGACCGCCTTGAAATGATCGAGATCGATGAAGGCCAGGGTGTGATGCTCCCCCGTCTCACGTGCGTGACGGCACAAGTCCTGGAGCCGGCGTTCGAATTCGCGTCGATTGAAAACGCTGGTCAACGCATCGCGGGTGGCGTGATAGGTGAGAATGCGGTCGGAGTCTCCCTCCGTTTCCTTGCTCGAGAAAATCACGACCGCGCCGACGATCTTGTGACGGCGGTTGCGGATGGGGGCACAGGAATTCTCGACCGGAACTTCATTGCCGGCGCGATCGATCAGCACATGACCCTCGCTGTGCACGATAACCATCCCCTGCTCCAGGCAAGTGCCGATCGGGTCGCTGTGCGAGGTATTGAGGTGGTTGTGAATGCGAAATACTTCGTCGTAAGGCTTGAGATGAGCCTCATGAAACGGCCAGCCGGTAAGATCCTCGGCAATGGGATTGAGGTGAATGATACGACCGGCGGCATCGACGGCAATCACCGCGTCGGCAATCGAGTCAAGAATCTTTTCCGACATTTCCTTTTGCAGGAAGACCGTTTCTGCGTTGCGGTGGACGCGGCGCAGGCTGAACCCGGCCAGCCCAATGGCCAGCAATGCCAGCGCAAGATAGGATCCCAACGCGATCAATTGACGGCGTGCCCGGTCTTGTAGTTGACCGACGGCGAGATCGGAGGTGGCCATGAGCAGATCGAAGATGTCATTGATGTGGTCGGTCGTGACTTCCCACCACCGGGATGCACTCAGGTGATACTCCCCTCGTGAAGCATCTTCCAGCACGCGTTCGACGGTGTCGATCAGGCGGGAGTGACCCGCCTGGAGAAGGCCGATCTGATCGGACAGTTCGCTGATACCATCGGCGGCTTCGACGAGTTCCAGGAAATGCGAACGGGCCATCCTGGAGTTCAGCCATGCCATCTCGATCTGCTCAGGGGGCATGGGTTGACCGCTGCTGACATGAAAGTTGACCAGTCCGCGCATCTGCCCGTAGTGCTCGGCTACCCGGGCACCGTTTTCCCGGATCAGCAGGTTCAGCCGGGCGGTTTCGGTCGAGTCGGTATCGACGAGCGTCAGTTCCCGGCGAAGACTGGCGGCAGCAGCGTTGACTTCCGTGGCCAGCCCGAACCATTCATCAAGGTGCACGGGTTCGCCCCGTGTCAGCAGGAAGTCGTCAACCCGCTCTCGCATGGCATGTTTTGCATCGAGATTGCTGCGTAAACGCTGTTCCCGGTCCAATGCAGAGGCGTCCTCGTCCAGGCGGACACCCAGGTCGTGGATGCGCGCGAACACATCATTCCAGGCCAAATCAACTTGTTGGCGCAGCGACTGCAGGTCAGCGATCAAACCGACTGGCCCTTCAGTCCCGATCAACCCGGCCGTGAACCCCCGCTCCCGGGCCTGAAGCTGGGTTGCGTTCAGTAGCGAATCGACGGCTGCATTGGTTTGTTCCATGCCCGCAATAGCACGCTGACTCTGCCAGGCCTGGTAGCCGAACACTGCACCGAGGCCGAGCAGAATCACGCCGGTCACGGCAACCGAAAGATTGACGATATTGCCGGTCACGAATGACTGGAGATGCTGGTTCATGACCGGGCCCCTTGCGTGAGGCAGTCCGAATCCAGCCCGGACTGCAGGTAATTGAACACAAATGTGAAAATTAGCCCGGACTGATACACGTGAGGTTGACGGAGATCAAACCGGCACATCTCCACCAGCCCGCGGCAATGTCTTCAGCGCGATTCAGTACAGCAGGCTCATCCAGCGCCCCGTCGACTTGAGTTCTTCCTTGCGCGCACCCCAAGCCTCGGCGCCCCCCGCAGCCTCGGCCAGTGCGGCGTCGAACTGCTCGCCCACCCGCATCAGGCCGGCGATGTAAACGTGCACCTCGGGCTCGTTGAGCAGTTGCCAGACTTCGTCGCGGTGCTTGAGGATAGCCGCACTCAGGTCTTCCGGATCGTCCCAGGCCGGCCGCGGGCTGACCACGGAAACGGGCGAAAAACCGCTAGCGCGCTCCGAGATCTCGGCGACATCGCCGCTGTAAATCGTTTCCAGGCCGGTGCGGGCGCCGTGCAGCAGCATCACCCTGCCCTGCCAGTCACGCTTTTCGTAGAGTTCGTGCAGCATGGCGCGAAACGGCGCGATGCCTGTGCCCAGGCCGACGATCAGCAGCGGCGTATGCGGATCGCTCGGGATCAGGAACGGCAATCCCACCGGACCGGCCAGGGACAGCTCGCTGCCGTCTTTCAGGTCGCACAGGTAGTTCGAGGCAATCCCGGGAAAACGCTCGCCGCTGTAGGGGTCGAGGAAGCTGCAGCGGCGCACGCACAGGCTGAAGCGCCCGGGACCGAGCTCGGCCGCCGTGCGTGCGACCGTGTACAGGCGCACGTGCTCATCCTGGCCGAATTCATGCGGACCGGCGACGGAAACGGCCACACTCTGCCCGGCGCGAAAGTCGCACTCGGCATCCTCGGTCTCGAACAACAACTCGCGCACTTCTTCACGTGCCTCCGGCGGCGTCAAACGCGTATTGGCGACGAGTTTTGCCGGCCAGCGTTCACCAAGATCCAGGTCTTCGATTCTCATGATTCCAACTCCTCAAGATTCCTCTGATTCCACAGCTGACTCAGCTCGCTCACCCCGGCGCG
>SKXY01000254.1 GCA_007128175.1 Wenzhouxiangella sp.
CGGCGCTTCGAAAAAGCGGTGGTGGCAGCATCGTGATCACCTCCAGCGTGGCCGGGCTGCGCGGCGCTTCGGGCCTGTCTCCGTATGTGAGCAGCAAGCACGCGGTGGTCGGCATGATGCGTTGCCTGGCCGCCGAGCTGGGCCCGGAAGGCATCCGCGTCAACACGCTCAACCCCGGCCCGGTGGACAACCGCATGATGCGCTCGATTGAAGAGCAGGCCAACCCCGGGCATGCTCAAGACGTGCATGACATGTTCGCCTCGCGCATTCCGCTGGGTCGATACGTGACCAACGACGAATGCGCGGCCATGGCGGTGTTCCTGTTCTCTGACGCCTCGGGCGGGTGCAGCGGCAATACCTATCTGGTCGACGGCGGCTACCTTGCTCAGTAGGGAGGTCAGGAAGTTGGCAATGCGTTCCACGCCTGATCTGTGTGACGATCATCCCGACCTGGTGCGGGTCGTGACCGGTCTGCACTGGTATTCCTATGGCGGTCGTGAGCGATTCGGCGGTCCGGTCGCCACGGTCAAGTGCTTCGAGGACAATTCCCGGGTCAAGGAGCAGCTCGCAGAGCCCGGGAAGGGTCGCGTACTGGTGGTCGACGGGGGCGGTTCGCTGCGCCATGCCCTGATCGGAGACATGATTGCCGGCGGCGCGCACGACAACGGCTGGGCCGGTGTGATCATCCATGGCGCCTGCCGTGACGTCGAGGTGCTTTCAGAGATCGACCTGGGTGTGTTCGCGCTCGGTTGCGTGCCGGTCAAGAGCGTGCGCCGTGACGAGGGCCAGGTCGACCTGCCGGTCCATTTCGGTGGTGTGACCTTCCGGCCGGGGGAATGGGTCTATGCCGACGCCAACGGTGTCATTTCCGCCGAGCGGGAGTTGGCCTGAATGCTGACCAATCCGGCCAGCCGCCATCACCTCGAACCCGGCCCGGGTCAAGACCACTCGCCACCTGATGTGTGGGAGTAGATTGACGGGAAGGCATGGACGGAGCCATCGTTTGACTTTTAAACCTCTCCCACTTTTCACACCGGGTGGTATCCGATCAGGCCGCGAGTGGTCGGATGCCGTCCGGTGCCTCCCCCTTATCGCAGTGCTGCACTGATGCGTTGCTTCGCATCCTCCAGGTGAATGCGCGTCATGCGGTCGCCGATGCCGTTGTCCAGTGCCGAGTCGATCTCCTCGCCGAGCAGGCGCAACTGGTCGCGGATCAGTGGTCGGATGTCGGACTGGCCGATGTGCAGGTCGGCGTTGAGCGGCGGGTCGTCGTTGTCGAAGACGCGCAGGTTGCCCGAGGCCGGCGGTTGCCAGTGTTCGGACTCGGCCTGGTGGATGAGGTAATGCGCCTGTTGAAGCCAGGCGCGCTGCATGTTGCGCCGCCAGGTGTCGATGGCCTCGCCCTCGTGCACTTCGCGCCAGACCATGGCGCGCGCGTCGTCGAGCATGTCGGCGGGGCGGTACGTGTCGTCGCCGAGGAAGGCTTCGTGCTCGATCATGCGTGCGAGCCGGGCGTGGTTGAGCAGGCGTTGCACGGCCAGTTCCTGGTAGGCGCGGATGCGTTCGACCGCACCGGCATGTTCCAGCCTTCTGAGCATGTCCATGTCCAGCGCCCACTCCGGCGTGCTCAGTACGTGCTCGTCGATGAAGGCCATGGCCCGGTGCTGGTAGTCGGCCTCGATGGGGGTATAGACCGGGCCGTCCTCGCCGACACGCTTGTGATGGGTCCATGATCCGCCGACCGCTGCGGCCGCATGCTCGGCGTAGCGGTTCCACTGGGTCAGGTTCTGCAGGTAGTGGGTTTCGAGTTCGTAGTGGTCGTCGCCGGGCGAGAGCAGCCAGTCGGCGAGGCTGCGGGTGGCTTTGCGCAGATTGCGCATGCCGTACTCGGCGGCCTTGACCGGATCGTCGGAGATGCCCTCGGTCATGCGGTAGGGGTCCCATTCCACGTCCATGCCGAACTGTGGCAGTGCCGAGCGGAACCAGGGTTGGTCAGCGCGCTCGACGATCCACTCATTGAGGGTGTCGAGTTCTTCTTGCGGGGTGGTCGCATCGGGGATGGGCCGGTAGCCCCACATGATGGCGAACTCGTCCCACACGCCGATGCGGCGTTCCGGCGGCACATCGTCGCCGGGCTGGGCGATGTAGTTGTAGCGGGTGCGGCCCACCGACGACGCCGAGTGGCCCCATTCCTCGACGAACTCCGGGTCGCGCAGGCTTTCGACCGGGTAGACGAAGTTGGCGCGCTGGTTGTGCGGCAGACCCATGGCGTGGGCCATCTCGTGGGAGACGACGTAGCGCAGCGCCTCGCCCAGGTCCTCCTCCGACAGCTCGGTGGTGCGAAAACGCGGGTTGGCGGTGGCGACCTGCGCGACCAGCCACCAGCGCAGCCGCTCGGCCAGGCCGTGGTACATGTTCATGTGACCGCGAATGACCTCGCCTGAGCGCGGGTCGACCACGTCGCCACCGGCATTGGCCGAGCGCACCGGCGTGGCGACGTAGCGGATGACGTTGTAGCGTGCATCCAGCAGGCTGAAGTCGGGGTCTTCCTCCTCGGTGGGTGCCAGTTTCACGTCCACCGCGTTCTTGAAGCCGGCCTTCTCGAAGGCCGATTCCCACTCCATGATGCCGGCCTTGAAGTAGGGCACCCATTCTTCCGGCGTGGCCGGGTCGATGTACCAGACGATGGGTTTCTTCGGCTCGACCATTTCACCGCGCTCGAACGCCTCCTTGTCCTTGGGCTCGAGCCGGTATCGACGCAGGTACTCGTGCGGCCGCACGCCCTGGAAGTCGCTCGAGTAGTCGGTTTGCGTGGTGGTGATGTAGGTGACCCGTTCGTCGGCCAGACGCGGCATCATGGGCTCTTCGGGCAGTAGAATCATGGAGTGGTTGATCTCGAACGAGACCGTGCCGCCGCGCGGGTTCGAGGGCGGCTGCTCGGCATCGTAGCTGCGTACCGCGCGGATCTCGATGTTCTCGGGGA
>SKXY01000162.1 GCA_007128175.1 Wenzhouxiangella sp.
GCGACATCTCTTCCCTGATCCGGCTCAAACGCAGCTGACTGGGTCAGTCGCCCGGCTCATTGACCCGTCGATGGACCTGCGGCGTTCCGGCAGTGCCGTAGTTGGCCCGCTGCGAGACGCCATCGTCCGACGGCAATGTGCCGTTGGTGTATTCCATGAAGGTCGTGACGATGGCCGGGCGACCGAGGTAGGCGTGTCCGGAGTTGGCAACCAGTGGCTCCAGGTACTCCAGGCCGCCACCAGGCCGGTGAAGCCACTCAAACCCCAGCTGCACCATGCCGGCATCCGGCAGCCGCTCGTCGAGCTCGACGTACTCAAGCGAACCTGGCACCTGGATCTGGTGTTCGATGCCGAACAGGCTGGCAGATTGTATTTCGCCGACATCGTCTTTCGCGGCACGCCGTCGCGATCCAGCACCCGCAGCTTCAGCGCCCGGATACCGCCGCCCGGGCGCTCCAGCTCACTGACCTCGATCAGGGTCTCGTATTCGTCAGTGGCAATCGCCACCGGCACGATCAGATACTGGCCCTGTCCGTCATCGGCACGCTGAATGGCGAACGCGCTGCCCATCAGCGACAGGCAAAGAAAAAGGGTGGCGGCAAGCCGCCAGGAGGTTGATGCTTTCGTCATGTGTCCCCGATGCTCCCGATCACAGTCCAGGCTCCTCTGAAAGGCTCGTGCCTTTTCTGCAATGTGTCAAACCGCGCGTGGCCGTGATTTGCTTCCCACGTAACGAGCCGGCTAACATGGCTGGTTCGGAGGCCATCCGTCGGAAGCAGGCACCCATCCACCGTGACCCGAAAAACCCACGCGTTCGGTCTCTCACCCAATCAACCAGCGCCGTAACCAACGGCAGGGAGAATAGAAAAGCATGAAATGGACTTTACTGCGGGGGATGATCCTCGCCGGACTGGCGTTCTTCGCCTTCAGCTCGGTTGCCGATGACCGGGTCCCGCCGGCCAGCTGGCAGGCCGGCGTAGCCGACAACGCCACACTTCAGGCGCTGCCGAGCGCCGAGTTCGAACCACTCGACATCGAGCGGCTGGCCGCCGAAGATCGCGAGCGCGAAGCCATGGGCAAACCGCCACGCTTCGCGGTGCCGCACGAGACCTCGATCCGCGCACAGACCGGCGGTCGCTGGGACAGCCATGGCGACACCGACATCTGGCGCTTTCGCGTCAGCGCCGAAGCAGTGCTGCTCAACTTCGGCTTCCGCGATGTCGACCTGCCCGAAGGCGCGCAACTCTACATCTACACGCCCGAGGCGGCACTCAAGGGCTACATGAGCCGCTACCAGGTCATCGGCCCCTACGATGCCTCGATCAACAAGGACCACGGCGAGTTCTGGACCCCCAACCTGATGTCGGATGAGGCGATCATCGAGATCAACGTGCCGGCGCAGGCGCGCAACCGCCTGTCTCTGGAGATTGCCCAGATCAGCCAGGGCTACCGCGGTTTCGGTACGGCCGCGGCCGGTTATCGACAGTCAGCGGAAGCCGACTTTGCCGGCGACAGCAAGCAGGCATGCGAGACCGAGGGCGGTGCCCGCTCCGGCGCCTGCAACCAGGACGTGGCCTGCTTGAGCGAAGACGACCCCTGGAACGATCCGGTGCGCTCGGTCGGCGCCTACCAGCGCAGCGGCTCTTTCGCCTGCACCGGTTCGCTGGTCAACAATACCGCCAATGACCAGCGCATGCTGTTCATGACTGCCCGACACTGCATCAGCGAAAGCCAGGTGCCCAGCATCGTGGTGTACTGGAACTATGAGTGGCCCACCTGCCGCCGGCCGGGCGAGTCCGAAGGCACCGACACCAACCCGCCGGATCCGAACATGACCAATTCCGGCGGCAGCTTCCTGGCCTCGACCTCCAATCCGTTCGGCGGATGCACCGCGCCGGACGAGTGCTCCGACGTCTTCCTGCTCGAGCTCGACGATCCGGCCGACGAGGAGTTCGACGTCCACTGGGCCGGCTGGGACCGGCGTCCACCGCCGACCGCCTGCGGCGAAAGTGACAACGGGCTGACCGATGCCTACTGTGCCTCCATTCATCACCCGGGCGTCGACGAAAAGCGCATCACCTGGGTCGATACCGACATGGAAGCCGGCGATATCTCGGGTGCCAGCGGCATCCACTGGCACCCGTTCTGGCACCCCAACCCGCCGGAATTGCCCAACATGCCCGAAGGCGGCCCGATTCCGCCGGCCGTGACCGAGCCCGGCTCCTCGGGCTCGCCCCTGTATTCCGCCGATCGTCGTTTAATCGGCGTTCTCAGTGGCGGTGAAGCCTTCTGCGGGGCGACCGGATCGGCACTGTCTGATCTCTACGGTGGCCTCTGGAATGCCTGGGACGGCATGGGCACACCCGAGACCCGCATGCGCGACCATCTCGACCCGATGGGCACCAACCCGGAATTCATCAACGGCATCGACGGGGACGGCTTTCAGCTCAACCCGGAAGCCGACAGCTTCAACCAGTGTGGCTTCGACAACCTGACCATCGAAATCGAGGTCGAAGCCCTCGGCGAGTTCGACGATCCGGTCGCCTTGAGCACAAGTGACCTGCCCGCCGGCGTCAGCGACGACTTCTCGGTCAACCCGGTCACCCCGACCGCCACCACCGAGCTGACCCTGAGTGCCTTGTCCGAAGCTGGACCGGGTGAGTTCAGCTTCCAGATTGATGGCAGCGGCGGTGATTTCGAGCAGAGCGAAACCCTGTCGGTCAGCCTGTCCGGCGATATTCCGTCTGTGCCCCAGCTCGAGACGCCAAGCGACGGCAGCCAGGACATCGGCCTGAACCCGACGTTGAGCTGGACTGCCGCAACGGAGGCCGAGACCTACCAGGTGGAAATCGCCACCGACAGCGAATTCTCCGACGTGATCTACGGTGCAACCGTCGAAGGCACCAGCCACGCGGTTGAAAGCGAGCTCGAAACCGGTACCGACTATTTCTGGCGCGTTTCGGCCGACAACATCTGTGGCGC
>SKXY01000157.1 GCA_007128175.1 Wenzhouxiangella sp.
ACAACGACTAGAAGAGGTAACTGGATCTGTATCGAGAATTACAGCCGAGCAAATAGTTGATAATCCTGCTGTAGATGCTTCAACCTTATTACAAGGAACAGCATCAGGTGTTACAGTAAGTTCAAACAACAGGCCGGGAGATGGGGGAGTTGTACGTATTCGAGGGCTTGGAACAATTAATAATAATGATCCATTATGGGTAGTTGATGGGGTACCGGGAGCAAGTGTAATACCTCAGGATATTGAGTCTATTACGGTGTTGAAAGATGCATCAGCCCAGGCTATATACGGTGCAAGAGGTGCTAATGGTGTAATTGTTGTAACCACTAAATCTGGTGCAAGAAATCAAAGCACTCAAGTTAGTGTAAGTGTACGCTCTGGTATTAATCAAAATATCAATTCTTTCGATTTACTCAATACCAGGGAATGGGGAGAATGGTACTGGTTACATGCAAAAAATTCAGGAATAGAAAATATTAGTCATCCTCAATACGGTAGTGGGTCAGAGCCTGATATTCCTGAATATATCATTCCTGCAAGAGGTACAAACGTCAACCATGACTTATATGACAATCTTTTACCACATCAGAATGGGACTGATACATTTTTAATTACGAAAGCGAATCAGGAAGGAACCGACTGGATGGATGCAGTTACCCGAAATGCGATGTTTCAGCAATATAGTATTGGATTATCAGGCGGTAGTGAAAGTACAAGATATGCAGTGACATTAAATCATACGGATGAAGATGGAATTATGCAGTATACAGGGTTCAACAGGCAAAGTATAAGAGTCAATGTTACTTCTAACATTACTGACTGGTTAGAAATTGGTGAAAGACTGGATGTGAGATACGAAACTTTTCAAGGTAACCGTGGTAATCATTCAAACTTTAGTCCAATAGCTTTAACCCATCGTATGCAACCGATTATTCCGGTCTTTGATATTGCGGGTAATCATGCAGGTACACAGGCTGCCGGTACAGATAATGCAAATAGCCCTGCATTTCAATTATGGTCGGCACGTGACAATTATACAAAAAACCTTTTGGGTATTGGTAGTGCATTTGCAAATTTATCCATTACTGAAGGGTTGGAGTTGCGAGGAGTATTCGGATTCGACCTACGACAGGGCAACAGTAGAAATATAAATTACAATGAAGTGGCTCAAGCTGAGAGAGGTCTTTACGATGGGTTAAATGAATCAAGCAATGTAAGGATCCAACAAAACTGGACCGCCACTCTTAGATATTTTGAAACATTTCAAAGTCATCAGGTCGAGGTTCTGTTAGGTGCTGAACAGATTATGACTGAGAATCGATGGGTAAGTGCTTCGAGGAATGATTTCTTTTTTTCAAATCCAAATTATATTCAACTTTCTGTTGGAGAACGTGATGTTTCGAACAATTCCGGTATGAGTGAGTGGGCTTTGAATTCACAGTTTAGCAGGTTGAATTATAATTATGATAATAGATACTTACTTGAAACAACAGTTAGAAGAGATGGTTCTTCTCGTTTCAGTAGGGAAAATAGGTATGGTATTTTTCCTGCTGTTTCTTTGGGATGGAGGTTAAGTAGTGAAAGCTTTATGTCGTCTTTCACAGACTCATGGTTGGATGATTTGAAAATTCGTGCCAGTTGGGGGCGGTCTGGAAATGATCAAGTTGGAAATTACAATAGTTTCACTACTTTCAGGTCATCTCCTAATAGTTCATATTACCCTATAACTGGATCAAGTACTTCTGCAACCTCAGGTTTCATTGCGTCAACGATTGGGAATCCGGCAACAAGCTGGGAAGAGACAACAACCATCAATTTAGGTATTGATGTAGATCTTGGAAATCTTTCTTTTACGTTAGATCTGTGGGAGAGAGAAACAAATGATATGCTTTACCAGCAAGGTATTCCTAATATTTTCGGGCAAGCTACAGCACCTTCAATCAATGTTGGCAATATGCTCAACAGAGGGATTGATTTTAATGTAGACTTTTTTGGCCGGGCATTTAATCAAAGTTTACAATACGATATTTCACTAAACATTTCTCGATATACAAATGAAATATTAAAACTTTCTGATGCAGCCGGTGAATTTATAACCGGGCCGTACGGTGCAAGGACAGAAGTAGGCAGATCTTTCCCAGAATTTTATGGGTATGTAGTTGACGGCATTTTTCAATCACAAGAAGAAGCCGATGCACACCCGCCAGCTTTTGGCAGTACAGGTACATACAATGAAGCAGGCCATTTTAAATTTAGGGATGTGAATGGTGATGGTGTGATAAACGCTGATGATCGAACCTATATCGGATCACCACACCCTGATTTTACTTCAGGTTTAAATATCAATCTGAGGTATAAAAACTTCAGGGCATCAACCAATATATTTATGAGTTATGGAAATGATATGGTTAATTTTACCAGAAATCAGATTGACTTTAATACTTGGTATGGAAATCGTAGTAAAAGAGCACTTTATCAATCCTGGGGCAGCCCTTACCTGGACAATAATGAAGATGCTATAATGCCAAAAGTGAGGGTTAATGATGCAGGTCATAGAGAAATGTCCACATATTTTGTAGAAGACGCTTCATACCTGCGTATGCAAAATCTACTTATTGGTTACAATTTAGGTGATCTCTTTTCAAACCTAAATTTCCGAAATTTAGAAATTTATGCTCAGGTAACGAATCTTTTCACTATTACTAATTACAGTGGTTTGGATCCAGAATTAGGAAGAGGTGGAATGGGTATGGGAATTGATGAAGGCGCGTGGCCAACACCGAGACAGTATCTATTCGGTATTTCATTAGAGCTCTAATGAAATAATACAAACCAATTTAAATATTTAAACAATGATTGATATGTATAAAAAAATTAATTTAGTTCTTTTGTTCGGAATTTTGTTCTTCTTTAGTTCTTGCTCTGATAATTTTCTCGATGTAGAACCAGCTGGATCAGCAAGTGGAGAAGTCATACAAA
>SKXY01000185.1 GCA_007128175.1 Wenzhouxiangella sp.
CACTTCATGCTATAGGACGTCACAATCGGGAGCTCCGAATCATAGAGACAAACCCCACTATGATAAAGAGCAACGGCACCGCCCGCAGTAAAACCCAGAACAGCGGCGTGCCCATCACACGGACGTCAGCGACGGTGATAATACCAAAACGATCCAACGTTTGGAAGACCACATCTCCAAATCGGAGAACAACTCCGATGATAACCAGCATCCACGCGGGTTCGCGCGTCATCGACCACAGCATGATCCCCAGAAAAGCCGCCACGCCGGTCAGGGCGAGTTCCACCACGAGAACATTCAGCTCAGTCGGGCCAGTCAGCACAGAGAGCCTCCCAATTTTTTACCTCCCGCCGTCCGAGTTCGCCGGGGCAACAGATCGGATCACCGGGATCAGGCGGAAGAACGATTCCCCGTTCGAGAGCACGCGTCCGGAAGTTCCGGAAGTTCGAACTCCCGTCGCCGGTTGCCGAACTCGCCGCTGTGTCGGGTTCGGTTGGTTGCTCCGCGAACCAGTACACGCCGTGCAGACGGAATCCCGGGGGCACCGGCAGTGACCGGGCCAGCTCGATCCGCTGCTTCGCTTCCGCGGAATCAAGATACCGCAGAAGGTTCCCCGCGGCTACCACCAGGCCGGAAAGAAGAACCGGAGAGAGTTCCTCCAGTCGGAGCGGGTGCGTGGTTGTCAACGATTGTGGTGCAGAGGGCGAGTGCGTGGTTGTCGGTGCCGTGTGCGGTGCACCGTCCGACTCCGTCGTCGCCTCCGATCGAAGTGAAAGCGTCGACTCCATCATCGCGCCACCGTCAAAAGAGGCCATGAGCGGAAACGGGAGCGTCACGTGATACACGTCCTCGCCGGCGTCGGAGGCGTCCGTTGCCGGTGTGGCCGGCAACCCCTCCTCGGGCGTTGTCCCCGAGAGGGGGCGCCACCGGCGTCCCGCGGGACCGATAGTCAGAGACGGAACTCCCGCCCGTCGGGCCAGTGCGGCGAGGGCCTTTTCCAGGCGGCGCGGCCACGCCGTGGGAACGGGAACCCAGAGCCCGCGGTCTATCTCGGCGGCTACCGTGCGGGCGAGCCCGGCCGGACGGTGACCGAGAAACGCGGCGCCGTCGGCCTGCCAGAAATCAACGTAGCGGTTTCCCGCCTCGTCGTAGAGGCGCCAGTCCCGGGCACGTCGGATAATTCGACCCGGGGGGAGGAGGTAACTCCGGGCGCCGTCGTGTTCGTCGTGGTGCTCGTCATCGCGCCGGGCCTCATCCGGGGCGTCGCTGCGTTTGTGTTGGCGCCGGGCGCCGTCGTGTTCGTTCTGGTGGTCGTCCTGTCCGGTCATCACCAGCCTCCGTCCCACTCGTCGGCTCCACCGGCGATTCGTTCCAGGCCGGGTGTATAGACGGGGAAGAACTGGCCGGTCATGCCGGTCTCGAACCGGACCTCCACGCAGACTTCCGCGCCGGCTCGCCAGGAGCGGACCACCTGGCCGGTGCCGTAGTCGTCGTGGTAGACCGCGGTGCCGCGCTTCCAGGTATCGTCCGGGTCGTCGTCGCCGTTGGTGCGGCCGTATCCGAACCCGCCGGCGTACCCTTCGGCTTCAACCTGGACCAGTTCCCGGGGAATCTCCGAGAGAAAGCGTGAGGGGAGCAGGTCCGTGAATCGGCCGTGCACCCGACGGGTTCGACAGCTGATGAGCGTCACCTCGTCCCGGGCCCGGGTGATCGCCACGTAGAAGAGGCGGCGCTCCTCCTCCAGTTCGTCCGGGTTGTCGTCCCGCGGGAAGAGGCCTTCCTCCAGACCGGTGATGATCACCCGTTCGAACTCGAGGCCCTTGGTGTTGTGCATCGTGATGAGTACCACCCGCGCGTCTTCCGTGGTGGCCTGCTCCCGGGCGCTGTCGAGTTCGATCCCTTCCAGAAACTCCACGAGACCGTCCCGGGTCGCCGGGTATTGGGCCGCCGCGTTGACCAGTTCCTCCAGGTTCTCGATCTTGCGTGTTCGCTTGATTTCGTCCTGTTCCGCGTGGTACCGGGAGAGGCCGCTCTTGTCCAGGATGCGCGAGACGATTTCCGCGAGGGTGGCGGTGGCATGCGGTGGGCGCGTGGCGTCGGGCGGGCTTTCGGCGCGGGCGGCGGCCGGTGCGCTTTCCGCGTCGGGCGACTCAGGAGCGTCCGCCGGCGCCCCTGCCGCCACGAGGGAGGCCAGTTCCCGAACGAGCGCGACAAAGGCCGCCACGCCCTCCCCTGCCTTTTTACTCAAGTCCTGAAGAGCGTACTCCGCGGCCAGGGCCAGGTCCCCGCCGGAATGAACGCGGCGCTCCAGGATCTTGTCCAGGCTCTTTGCACCGATGCCGCGGGGCGGCTTGTTGATGATCCGGCGGAAACTTACTTCGTCCCGGGGATTCGCCACGAAACGCAGAAAAGCGATCGCGTCTTTTACCTCCTCCCGCTCGTAGAAGCGTACGCTCCCCACGATGCGGTAAGGGATTCCCTCGCGGAGGAGCGCGGTCTCGAATGAGCGGGACTGCGCGTTGGTTCGGTAGAGCACCGCCGTGACGCCCTCCTCGCCGTTGCGTTCCGCCCGGCGCACCCGGTCGATCACCCAGCTCACCTCGTCGTCCTGATCGGGGAGGAGCACCAGTCGAGGGAGATCGCCCACGGAACGGTCGGTGAAGAGCGTTTTACCCAGGCGGCCCTCGTTCCGGGCCACCACAGCACCGGCAAGGTCGAGGATCGGCGCGGTGGAACGGTAGTTCTGCTCCAGCCGTACTACTTTGGTCTCGTCGAACGTTTCGGGGAACGTGAGAATATTCCGGACCTCCGCTCCGCGAAAGCGGTAGATCGACTGGTCGTCGTCACCTACGACGCAGACGAACGTATCCGGGCCGCAGAGCGAACTGAGCAGACGGAACTGCGCCACGTTCGAGTCCTGGTATTCGTCCACCAGAATGTAACGGAATCGGTCCCGCATCCGCCGCGTCACGATC
>SKXY01000034.1 GCA_007128175.1 Wenzhouxiangella sp.
CGAATCCCGCCGCACCGCCGAATCCGGCCATGACCAGACGTGTCTGCGGCTGCCATTGGCCTAACGGGTCCTTGCCGACATGCAGCATGATGCACAGGCCGGTGCTGTCGCTGCAGCGCACACTGGACAATCCGTCCTGGGTCAGGGCCACGTCTTCGTGAAACGAGTGCCAGGTCGAGTCACTCGCTGGTTTTGAACTCAGGTAAAGGGTTGCCGCATCCATGGCGGCAGTCAGGTCCATCACGACCTCGGGATCGACCAGCGCGTTGAAACGCCGGCCCTCAATGACCATGGTTCGGGTGCCCTCTCCGGCCAGTACCTCGCGATCGGTCTTCAGGCCCAGGTCGCCGGCAATCCGAATGTCCGGCGGGCTCCCGCGGTACGGGCGTTCGAGTTCTCCCAGTGCCGTGCTGCAGTGAAGCCTGGATTGTTCGATGCGGCCGATATCGCGCAGAAAGCGGGCGTTGAAGACCTGCGTGCGCATGGCGAGCAGCTCGTCCTCACTGCACCGCGTCGATTGCAGGTCGTCGAGTTCACCGAAGATGCGTCGGGCTTCCGAAACGATGTCATCGAAGCGGGCGGCCAGTCGCAGGCTGGTGGCATCCAGATCGGCCTGGATCTGTTGCCGTGCCATGTGACCGGCACCGGCATGCCCGAGTACCGTTCCGACCAGGATCAGCACGACAGCCAGCACAAGCGGCCAGCCGAGTTCAGCCGGATGCCGGTACCGGTGGGTCAGAGTCGATGTGTCATGACGGCTTTTTCGGGCCGACGACTTGCTGGTATGGTCGGTCATCGGGTGGTTGCAGCGTTCGGGGCCTGCCCTCGACAGTGCCTGGTGAAAATACTGTAGCACAGCCTCGAGTCGAGCCCATTGACTGGCTATCGCGCGCCAGGGGAACGTTGCCAGGGATCACCGGCATCGGGTGAGCCGGGCCGCTGGCGACCACAGTTTCGAAACATCGCGACGGCCGCTGACATGGAGGGGTTGAAGAACTCCTGCACGGTGGGCGGCCGAATCGATGAGCAAATGACCTGGCCGTCGGCCATTACGGTCCGGGACTGAAAGCTGCCGTCGGTCTCATGCCAGTACTGGCTGCTGGCGGTGACGGTGCCGACGTAGGCGTTCATCCACCCGACGGTGCCGGGAAGTCGCGGAATCTCCCGGAACGTCATGCCCGAAGATTCACCGGCATGGTCATCCCGTGTGATCGATGCTCTTGCCGCTTCCAGCGCCTGGCCGCGGATGTCGGAAACATTGGTGGATGGCTGCTCTAACGGTTCCGGCGCGGGCGCATGCGGGACCTGGAGCGGTTCGACGACTGCCACCGCCTGCTCTTCATCGGTGGCCTGCTCGCTGGCTGCAGGGGGCGGTGCCTGGAGGTCGGGCTTGTCCGGTACTTCCCGGGCGGGGGGCGGAACCAGGCTGATGCTGCGCTGCCCGGTGCGGGGAGGCGGGTCGGAGTCGGCCACGGGCAGGGCAAGCAGCAATAGATGAGCGAGCAAAGAGCATGCCAGGATCAGTGCTAGTTTGCTGTCATGTGCTTGGCCTTTCTGCATGGCTGAGGCAGTGAGTCGGACAACGGTTGCGGATGCGGCGATGGTAGACTACTGCCTTTCGCGTTAAGAGGATGAAAGATGGGATTCCAGCATGTAAAAATGCCCGAATCGGGCGACAAGATTCGCATCGAAGATGGCCGACTGATCGTCAGTGACGAGCCTGTTCTGGGCTTCATCGAGGGTGACGGTATCGGTGCCGATATCACCCCGGCGTGCATGAAGGTGTGGAACGCGGCTGTCGAGAAAGCCTATGGCGGCAAGCGGCGCGTTCACTGGGCCGAACTCTATCTTGGCGAGAAGGCTGCCGGCATCTATGACGGCGATTACTTCCCCCAGGAAACGCTCGATGCCATCAAGGAACTCAACGTGGCCATCAAGGGCCCGCTCACCACGCCGGTGGGCGAGGGCTTCCGGTCACTCAACGTGTCGCTGCGCCAGACCCTGGACCTTTACGCCTGCGTGCGTCCGGTCAAGTGGTACCAGGGCGTGCCGTCGCCGCTGAAGAAGCCGCACGAAGTCGACGCCGTTATCTTCAGAGAGAACACCGAGGACGTGTACTGCGGGCTGGAGTACGAATCGGGTACGCCGGAAAACGAAAAGCTGGCGAAGTTTTTGCGCGAGGAAATGGGCGCGGAGTTCTTCGAGGGCGCCGGTATCGGCATCAAGCCGATTTCCTCGTACGGCACCAAGCGCCTGGTGCGCAAGGCCATCCAGTACGCCATCGACAACAACCGCGAGTCGGTCACCCTGGTGCACAAGGGCAACATCATGAAATTCACCGAAGGGGCGTTCCGCAAGTGGGGTTATGAACTGGCCGCCGAGGAATTCGGCGACGTCACCATCACCGAAGATGAGCTCTGGGAAAAGCACGACGGCAAGCGTCCGGAAGGCAAGATCGTGATCAAGGATCGCATTGCCGACATCATGTTCCAGCTTATGCTGCTTCGTCCGGCCGATTTCGACGTGCTGGCGACCATGAACCTCAACGGCGACTACCTTTCCGACGCGCTGGCGGCCGAGGTCGGCGGCATGGGCATTGCCCCGGGTGCCAACATGGCCGACAACGTGGCCGTGTTCGAAGCCACCCACGGCACGGCGCCGAAGTATGCCGGACAGGACAAGGTCAACCCGAGTTCGCTGCTGTTCTCCGGTTGCATGATGTTCGACTACATCGGCTGGCCCGAGGTCACCAAACTGATCGAGGACGCTTTCGAGAAGGTTGTCGGCGACAAGGTCGTGACCTACGACTTCGCCCGCCAGATCGAAAACGCTACCGAGGTCAAGACCAGCGGCTTTGCCGATGCCCTCGTCGACGCCATCAACAAGAGCTGACGCCGTGAACGGGGAATGGTCTCTGGCCCGCGATGCGCTGGCCGAGACCGATCCGGAGCGCAAATGCGGGCTGGTCGACCAGCTGGCCGAGCGGATCGGCGACGGGCAGTGGGTTCCCTCCGATCCCGGCGCTCCGGGGCTACTTGCCTGCGGTCGACCCGGTCGGCCGCAGCTGGTCAGCCCACGCGAGTTGCCCAAGCGCGGCCTGGGCTCGGTGGAGGGGCGTGTGGCGCTTGTCCACGCCATCGCCCATATCGAATTCAATGCCATCAATCTCGGTCTGGATGCCGCACTTCGATTCGACGGCATGCCCGACGAGTTCTACCGCGACTGGTTGCGGGTGGCTCACGACGAGGCGCGCCACTTTCGCATGCTGCGGCAACGGCTGATCGAGCTGGGTTCGGACTACGGTGAACTGCCGGCCCACAACGGCTTGTGGGACATGGCCGAGAAGACCGCGCACGATGCCTTGATCCGCATGGCGCTGGTGCCGCGAGTCCTCGAGGCTCGGGGCCTGGACGTCACACCGGGCATGATCGAGCGGCTCCGGCAGGTCGACGATCTCGATACGGTCGAACTGCTTGAAGTGATCCTCGAGGAGGAAGAGGAGCATGTGGCCATCGGTACCCGGTGGTTCCAGTATTGTTGCGAGCTGCGTGGCGTCGACCCGGATTCGACGTTTGATGCCCTGCTCAAGCGTTACTACGCCGGCCAGTTGCGCGGCCCGTTCAACCTGCCCGCGCGCCGGCGAGCGGGGTTCAGCGAGCCGGAACTGGAGCGTTTGCAGGCGCTGGGACGTTAATCGAACATGGCCGTGAAGCAGGAGCAACTCGAGGTCGCCCTGGTACAGAGCGACCTGCGTTGGCAGGATCCCGAGGCCAATCGTCGCCACCTGGGGCAGTTGATGGATCGTCAGCCCGGCTGCGATCTTTACGTGTTGCCGGAAACCTTCACTACGGGATTTCTCGGCGATGCCGGCGTGACCGCCGAGCGCATGGACGGGCCATCGGTTACCTGGATGCACGATCAGGCCCGCGAGCGGGATGCTGCGATCTGCGGCAGCCTGGTGATCGTCGACGAGAGCGGTCTGCGACGTAATCGCTTCGTTTTTGCCTCACCCCGGGGCGAGCTTTACCACTACGACAAGCGGCATCGGTTCAGTTTTGGCGGAGAGGATGAGCGCTATGCTGCAGGTGATCGTCCAGTGGTGGTCGACTGGCAGGGTTGGCGCATCGATCTGCAGGTCTGCTACGACCTGCGCTTTCCCGTCTGGTGCCGTAATGATCGCAATTTCGATATCCAGCTGTTCGTCGCCAACTGGCCGGCACCGCGGGTCGAAGCCTGGCGTGCTCTGCTCAAGGCCAGGGCGATCGAGAACCAGGCTTACGTCATCGGCGTCAACCGCAGCGGGGTCGATGGCAATGATATTGCTTACCCGGGTTGTTCCGGCGCCTGGAGCATGGAAGGCCACCGCCTGGTCGAACTCGGAGCGGCCGAAGCCGTGGTGCGGGTCAGCTTCAGTCGCGATCAACTCGAGAAGTTTCGCGACCACTTCAGGTTTCTGGCCGATGCCGATACTTTCCGGTTGAAGGATCTCTGAGCGGTTCAGTCCATTCGGGTCCTGATCACTCCCACCCCGAGTCCTTCGATGGCGAAATCGTCGTGCCTGCTGACAAGCACGTCCTCGTGACGGGGATTCTCGGCTTGCAGGCGAATACCCCGACCGCGTCGCTGAAGACGCTTCACCGTGACCTCGTCGTTGATGCGGGCGACCACGATCTGGCCCGACCGGGCCTCCGGCGTGCGGTGTACGACGAGAAGATCGCCGTCATTGATACCGGCGTTGACCATGCTGTCGCCGTGTACGCGCAGTGCGTAATCGGGACGCGGCTTGAACAGGCTGGGATCGATATGAATGTCATCTTGCCGATTCTCGACCGCCAGTAGCGGCGATCCGGCGGCCACCCTGCCGATGACCGGCATGGTCTGGGAGTTTCGGGACCCCGCAGTCGTCTCGCCGCGATGCAGGGGAACGATGCCTCGTGCCGTGCCGGTGCGCAGCTCGATGGCGCCACGGGCAGCGAGTGCACGCAGGTGGCATTGCGCGGCATTGGGAGAGGCGAAGCCGAAGTGCTCGACGATCTCGGCCCGGGTCGGCGGCAAGCCGTCGACCTGCATGCACTGCTCGATGTAGTCGAGTATCTCTTGCTGGCGTCGGGTCAGCTTCATGCCCATTACTGTATCAAGAAACAGTAATGGGCAAGTGCTGATTCATGGCACCCGTGGCCTTGGAGTCGGGATCGTCAGCGTGTGATGATGATATGACCCGACACGCGAGTTCTCGGGCCACGGTAGGGATGCCGGTAGTGTGGCCACCACGGGTCGTACCACCAGGGATCGTAATAGTGGTAGACCACATCGGGGCGCGGAGCCCACAGGTGAAACACATCGGCGTCGAGACGCGGGTAGCGATACTCGAACTCTCCGATGGTTCCATGAGTGAATCCGGTAAGTCGACCGGTGACAGTGATCTCGCGCCCATTGAAGAATATGGCCGGATCCAGGAAGCCGTCACGACAGGCAAGAAATCTCCCCCGCGCGATATCGGTGGCCCTCGGCCGCATTGCGCGGTCCAGTTCACGGGCCAGCACCTCGACGCAGGTCTCGTCGCGGCCCGTGCTCGTATCGACCACGATGCCACCCCAGCGTACCCGTGCGCCGACTGAACGCTCGGTTGACTGGTCAGGCTGAAAATCCGGGTAATCTCCGGCCAGCGGCGCCGGAACCGTGGCACAGCCGGTGAGAAGTACAAAAATGGCCGCAGCAAGCGTGATGCCCAGGCTGTAACGGATACGACTCGACATGATGGCTTTTGCTCCTGCCAGGCTATCGTCAGGGGTGTCCTGATTTCATTAGACGCTATTCAGTGCGCCGGGTTCGTTCGGACTGACCGGTTTGAACGCCTTGCTGTGCTCGATGAACAGCTCGGCATGGCCGGCGGGGTCGGGGCCGTAACGTGCTTTGCCGAAATGCTCGGCCAGTCTCTCGAGTTCGGCGGCCTGATCGGGCATGATGCCGGCGGCGTGCTTGAGAAGCTCAAGGGGCGTTTCCCCGCCCGTTCGACGGACCCCGGTGCGATGCAGTCGACGCTCGAGCCTGTGCCAGGCCCGCAAGAGCGGGTCGCGATGGCGCCAGGACCTGCCAAGCACAACCAGGGTGATGGCGGCGATGACCATCGCCATCGCGACGACCATGATCACGGCGATGGTCCCGGGGCGGGTATCCGGCATGCCCAGCCGTTCGAGGAAGCGTTGCTGGCGCTCGGCATCGAAGCCGAGAATCCAGCGATTCCACAGGTGCTGGAAGCGGTCGTAACGGTTGCGCAGGGTACGCAGCCACTCGGTATCCAGCATGTGGCGACTGTGACCGACGGCGCTGCGGGAGCCTTGTTCGATGCGCTCCGGAGCGACGGCAGAGGTCGGGTCGACCCGGGTCCATCCGGACCCTTCCAGCCACACTTCGGTCCAGGCGTGTGCGTCCGACTGGCGGACCAGCAGGTATTGTCCGTTCGGTTGCCAGAACCCGCCCTGGTACCCGGTAACCACACGTGTGGGAATGCCGGCTGCGCGCATCAGGATGGCGAAGGCCGAGGCGTAGTGCTCGCAATAGCCGACGCGCAGATCGAACAGGAATTCGTCGGTGCCGTGGCGCCCGGTCGGTGTGGTCTCCAGGCTGTAGTAGAACTCTTCTTCGTTGAACCAGCGCAGCACGGCCATGATGAGCTCACGGTCGTCGGGATAGCGTTCGCGCAGTTCCTGCGCACGGTCCAGCGTACGGGGATTGCGCTCGGGAGGCAGCGACAGCGCTTGGCGTTGCAGGCTCTCATGCAGCTCGGGCATGTCGATGAAGTCGGGGTTGCTGACCATCTCGTATTGCTTCAGGCTCGTGACCGGCCGCTGATCGACAACCTGGTAGTCGAGACTGATGTGGGCCTCGGCCGGTGCGTTGACCGGGTAGTCGAGCACGAACAGCCAGCGCTGTTCGTGGGGTTCGAGCTGGATGCTGTAGCGGATGGTATCCGAATCGGCCGGCACCGGAATGGCCGGCTGGCGCGAGGCGAACTGCGACTGTCGCCAGGTGTTGCCGTCGAAGTGCCACAGCACGGGGCCGCGCCAGTAGCGGTGCTGGGGTGGTGGAGGCTGGTCGTCGAATTCGGCCCGGAACGCGGGTGAGTCGTCCAGGAAGAGGTTGGCGATGCTGCCGGGCGACATGCTGTCGGACAGGCCGGTGCGCCCGTCCATCACCTGTTCGGGCAAGCCCCACAGCGGTTGCGCCAGGCGCGGAAAGAGCACGAACAGGGTCAGTGCCACCGGCAGCGCGGCCATGACCATGACCGCCCCCTGCCGGATCAGTGAGCGATGATCGGGATCCGCCGTGTTTCTGCCGGTCAGCGTGCTGTCCTCGTAGCGCTGAATCTGGATCAGTGCCACGACGGCCACCATGGCGCCGGTGGCCAGGTAGACGAGGTAGAACAGGCGCTCGTTGAACAGGAACTGCGTGGCGATCAGGAAAAAACACACCGAGGCGACCATGCGCAGGTCGCGGATGCGGAACAGCTCGAACATCTTTGCAGCGAGCATGACGCACAGCAGCGTGGCCGCTGTCCGTCGGCCCCACAAGGCGCCCAGCGTGAAGACCACCAGCGCGACCGCGCCCAGGGTCAGAAGAATGCGCAACCAGCGTGGCGGTGGGCGCCAGCCGTAATGCGCTGCGGCCAGTCGCCAGGCTGCAGCCGCCACGATCAGGACAGCCAGGCCGGTCGGCATGGCGGCCAGATGCGGCAGGGCGGCGACCAGCATGGCGGCCACTGTCCAGCCGACGGTGTGCAAGGGAATGGCTTGCTCGGGAAGTTTCACAACTCGGCCAGGGCGCGCAAACAGCGCTTGCGATGGGGTGGGCCATGATCGGGCCCGAGTTCAAGCGATCCCAACTGAAGGGTCCAGGTGCGATCGAGCTGCTCGGCTTGCAGCACCCAGGCGGTGACGATGGAGATGCGGGATTCCAGATCCCGTGCCGGCGCACGGTCCAGTGTCAGTACCAGTTCCGGTGCCTGTTCTTCGCGAAACTCTCGTGAAAGCAGGTCCTGGTGGCGCTGACTGGCTTTCCAGGCGATGCGATGCAGGGGATCACCTTCGCGCCATTGCCTGAGGCTGTAGAAGTCCTCGCCTTCGACCTGATGGCGCTGTTCACGTCCACCCGGGCCGCCGCCACCTTCCGGCAGTGGCGGCGGTCGTTCGGCCGGTTGCGGCCAGACCAGGTAGGGTCGATCGGGCCAGAACCAGGCCCATGCACGAAACAGCCCCAATGGATGGGTGGTCTCGATGCGCATGCGACCGGGACGGTGCCAGCCACGCTGGTGGGTAAGGAGCGGCACGGTGATGCTGACAGCGCTTGAGTCGTCGATGTCGATGCCGACCCGTTTCACTTCATGCCGAACGTAAAGCGACGGTCGCGGTCGTTCGTCGGTGCTTTGTAGGGATAGCTGGTAATGGGCAGTCTGGCCGGCATGCACCGGGTTGGCCATGCCGCCGCGAATGGCCAGCTTGTGCAGGTTGCGAAAGGCAAGCAGCATGGAATTGACCCCGAGCCCCGCGACAATGAAGGTGGTCAGCAGGCCGAGGTTGTTGTTGAAGTTGAGGCTGCCGATCAGCATGGCGCCCATCAGCAGGCCCAGCATCCAGCCGAAGCGGGTCGGCAGGATGAAAATCTGGCGGTAGGCCAGTTGCAGGGGTGGATGAATGGGAGCGCGTCGTCGCAGCCAACTCTCCACCAAACGCTGCCAGGTATTTTTCAAACCCGGGCGGTTACCCGGCGCGGCGGTCTGCGCCATGTCAGGGGACGGGCGTGTTGGCCAGGATGTCGGCGACGATGTCATCGCCGCTCATGCCGGACTCGGCCAGTGGTTGCAGCCGATGAGCAGCCAGCGCCGGGAAAACCTGCTTGACGTTGTCGGGCAGGCAGAAATCCTGCTGACGCACAAGGGCGTGAGCGCGGGCGCACTGGATCAGTGCCAGCGACGCCCTGGGCGACAGTCCGGCCTGAACCGCGGCATGTGCACGACTGGCCGCGATCAGCGCCTGAATGTAGTCCAGTACCGGTTCGGCGACGTGCAGTCCGGTGGCGGCATCGATGAGTTCGCCGACGCGCTCCGGGTCGAGCACCGGTTGCATGCTTTCAAGCAGGCTGCGGCGGTCCGGCTCGACCAGAAGACGCCGTTCCTCTGCTGCCGACGGGTAGCCGATTCGCGTTCGGAGCAGAAAGCGGTCGAGCTGCGAGTCGGGCAGGGGATAGGTGCCGGTCAGGTCCAGCGGATTCTGGGTGGCGATGACAAAGAACGGTCTCGGCAGCGGATGGGTCTGTCCGTCGACGGTGACCTGGCCCTCGGCCATGGCTTCGAGCAGGGCCGACTGGGTGCGCGGCGTGGCGCGGTTGATCTCGTCGGCCAGCACCACGTTGGCGAACACCGGGCCGGGCCGGAACTCGAAAGACTCGTCATCGCGTCGGAAGACCGACACGCCGACGATGTCGGCCGGCAGCATGTCGCTGGTGAACTGGATGCGCTGCCAGTTGCCGCCGACGGCCAGCGAAAGCGCCTGCGCCAGCGTCGTCTTGCCGACGCCGGGCAGGTCTTCGATCAGCAGATGGCCGCCGGCCAGCAAGGCGCTGAATGCCAGGTCGACAACCTCGGGCTTGTCGACGATGACCTCGTTGACGGCAGCTCGGGCGCGTGCAAGGTCGGCGGCCAATTGTTCCGGACGAGCCGGTCTGCGCGGAGCCGATTCGCTCATTCGTCGAGCAGGGAGTTGACCTTGGCGGCGCAGATGAAATCGTTCTCGCTCAGGCCGTCAATGGCATGGGTGGTGAAGTTCACCAGGCAGAAGTTGTAACCGGCCTCGAAGTCCGGGTGGTGGGCTTCCTGGTTGGCGATCCAGGCCATGGCGTTGATGAAGGCCATGGTCTTGTAAAAGCCCTTGAACTCGAAGCGCCTGTAGATGGTCTTGCCGGCATCGTCGACTTGCCAGCCTGGAACCTGGGGCAGCAGCTCTTCGATGCGATTGCGCTCCAGCGGGCTGGTGCCGCCTTCGCAGGGCACACATTTTTTTTCGGTCAGGGTGTTATCGCTCATGGTCAGGCTGCTTCCTTGTTCTTGGGTGGATACGTGGGTTCGAATTGGCCGAGCGCGCGTGCCTTGCGGATCAGGCTGATGAGGTCCTCACCGGCCAGGCCGAACAGGTCATCCATGCGCTCGAGGATGTAGTAAACGGTCTGGTAGATGTCGATCCGGTAGGGTGTTCTGAGTGCATCGATCGGGTCGAAGGGGCGACGCATCGGTTCGTCGCTTTCCAGCGAATACACGGTTTCGCCCGGTGAGGATGCAATGCCGCCGCCGTAGATGCGAGTGCCTTGCGGCGTGTCGATCAGCCCGAACTCGACGGTAAACCAGTACAGGCGCGCGAGAAAGACACGTTCCTTCTTGCTCGCCTTGATCCCGGCCAGCCCGTAGGCGTGCGTGAAGTCGGCGAAGGCCTGGTGGGTCAGCATGGTAGTGTGGCCGAAGATCTCGTGGAAGATGTCCGGCTCCTGCAGGTAGTCCATTTCCTCGCGCGAGCGAATGAACGAGGCAGCCGGGAACTTCTTTTCCGACAGCAGCTTGAAGAAGCGGTCGAAGTTGATCAGTGCCGGCACCGGAGCAACCTCCCAGCCGGTACGCTCATACAGAACCCTGGAGACTTCCCTGGGCTGGGGAATCCGGTCGGTGGGCAGATCGAGAATATCGAGGCCGTCCAGGAATTCCTGGCAGACCCGACCGTCGATGATGTCGATCTGGCGTGCATACAGGTCGCGCCACACGCTATGCTCTTCATCGCTGTACGGGATGATCCCGTTCTCGTCAGGCACCTTGGCTTCGTACTTGGTTGATTTGCCCATGCGTACCTCCTTGAAAATTTTGCAACGAGTTTACCATCCGACATGGCCGACCCGATGAAAACCGGTGCTGATCGCTGGCCGGGGGCGACCTGGTATGAGGCAACGAGCCGTGAGCGAAAGTTCGACCGGGTGAGCGGCACGCGTCGCTGTCGGGTGGCCGTCATCGGTGCCGGGCTGGCCGGTATTGCGACGGCGCTGGGCCTGATCGAGCGCGGTGAAACGGATGTCTGTGTCCTCGACTCCGACAGCCCCGGTGCCGGGGCATCCGGGCGCAACGGCGGTTTCGTGTTTGCCGGGTATTCGCTCGACAACGATGCCCTGATCAGCCAGCTCGGTGCCAATCGGGCACGCACGCTGCACGGCTGGACGCG
>SKXY01000140.1 GCA_007128175.1 Wenzhouxiangella sp.
GATTACCGCAACGGGGAGCGCTGGTGGCATTTCGATCCGGGAAAGTGGCTGATCGGAGCTTGCTCCGCTGCCGGACTGGCGAGCAAACTCAAGCGTACCCCGACCTTCAAGATCCGGCGTGCGCGCTTGCAGATGAAGTTTATCGAACTCGAAAGAGAACTGGCTTCGAGCGATTCAGCTGAAAACTGGGCCCGGGCCATTGAGCGCGAGTACCAGAACTTCACCGACACCGTCAGCCAGTGGCAGACCGTCCAGGCCGAGCGCCTCCAGGCTGGAACCGCCGCCTTGCGCGACCGCTGGCACAAGCGCGCCTTCAGGGGTCGTTTCCGAGAACTGGAACAACGCCTGAACGCCCAGGCCCGCCGCCTCGCCAGCCTGCAACAGGAATGGCACTCCAGCAGCCTCTAGGAACCCTCTGAGAACCCTGAACGATTCGACACAAAAAGATATCCGACAATCGTGACCTGACTCTCGTTTCCGGAAAATAAGCAAGGAAGCTCTTGACGCCGCCACCGGATCTGACCGAATATTCGGTAAGGCGTTTGGCTTGGGATGATATTTCTCAGGTCATGTGAAAAGTGTTCATGAAAGTGAGTGCGCGGTTCGGTAGCCTGCTGGTGGCGTTGTCCTGGATCATTTCACCAGCGCAGGCCAGTCAGGACTACCCGGCCCGTCCGTATATGGAGCAGAACCTGGAGCGGGCGACCGAGCTGTTCCCAGGCGAGGTTCACCAGCAACGGTGCTGGGCTTCGGTCAATTCTGTCTGGCAGTACACCCTCGATCATTTCGGACCGGATCACGCACGGGCCTGGCTGGCGCCCTGGTGGGAAGACGGCTCCTGGCGCAAGCTTTGCGATGGCGAAGGTTTGCGTAGCAGGACATCTCGCCACTGGGGCATTACCTGTCCATACCGCTCCTGTCCGGAAGGAGAGGGGCCCTACATCAGCATCAACCACGACCGTATCTACTCGGGAGACTGGCCGAAATCCTGGCTGCACGGTCGTTACTACTATGTCATGGCCCACGAGATGGCGCATGCCATCGGCCACTTCTACAACCATCCACGCTGGGCCGATGATCACTGGGCAGATGCCGTCGCGCGCACCTTCGGCGCCCCGGTCTGTAAGCACTCCCCGTATTGCCGACGTGGCCCACCCTACCCGAAATTCGACGGCCAGGCATTTGCCGAAGCGATGGTCGTGCCACCATTGGCTCCGCTTCAAGACCTGGCCCACGACTGATAGTCGATCTCCTGCCGACGGCTTCTCGGCGACAGGTATGCCATTACCGGCTCAAGCGGTTCGTCAAACGTGCCTTGCGCGCCATGTGACATAGTTTCTACTGTGCGCCATCGAACGTACTCCGTTCATTCCGCAACCCTGAACCCTCAAAAGTGTGTGATATCGCACCGACTGCGGGCAGTGTGGCCAGTAGCATGAATGGCATATCCCTTGTCCTGGAGCACTGTGCCATGAAAGCCCATCACATCATCGCCGTATTGACCGGCGAGCGACTAGTTTCCTTCGGCCGCAGTGGTCACTGACCGAACAGATCGTGGAGCCGCAGGGCACGGCTCAGCGTCGCATGCCGACTCTTCCATGACTCATGGACGAACTCCCGGAAAAGCTGATCCGGAAAAGCCCACAGAAGCGGGCCGTCAACCGTCCGGGCTTCAGGATGAATGG
The DNA here is from genome assembly GCA_007128175.1 of Wenzhouxiangella sp. Lineage (GTDB taxonomy): Bacteria > Pseudomonadota > Gammaproteobacteria > Xanthomonadales > Wenzhouxiangellaceae > Wenzhouxiangella. The sequence continues at coordinate 1,686 of SKXY01000140.1, forward strand.
GAAAATGAGGGTGGAAGCCTGCGTAACCCATCCGACAGTGACACACCGACCGGCGAGGACTATGGCCTGCCTTCAGCCGCCGCACTCAAGTTACTTGACGTGCTGCCGTCGGGAATTCTCATCACTAACCACAACGGCCAGATCATCTATGCCAATCCGGCCTGCCAGCACATGTGTGCCATGACCGAAGCAGAAATGTGCTGTGGCATACACTGGTCAGAGGTGATCTATCAACAGGATCGAAAGACGATTGACGCCCGCCATCATGATAGTTGGAATACCCATGAGGAATCGTTCGAAGCACGTATGATAAACCGAATGAACCAGCTGGTCTGGATACGTCATAACATCTCCAGCCTTACGCCTGGTCAGAAAGACTCGTCTTTCATTCATACCATTGAGGATATCAGCACAATCCGCCTGGGTCAGGAAAAAGTTGCGGCCTCCATAGCAGCACTTTCCAGTGAGTGCGAACGCGCACGCGTCACCCTGGACTGTATTGGCGATGCCGTCATCAGCACTGACCCAGAAGGCAGGGTCAGCTATATGAATTCGGTCGCCGAACAACTTACCGGCTGGTCTAGAGAAACAGCGCATGGATTACCATTCAGCCAGATTTTCAGGGTTATCGACACAACCAGTCGAGAGCCGGCCGTCAATCCTGCCCAACAAGCTATCGATGAAGCCCGCACTGTCCAACTGGCGGCGAATGCAAGCCTGTTGCGCGCTGATGGCAGCGAACTCGAAATCGAGGATTCGGCCGCACCCATCCTGGATGCTTCCAACAAGCCATCCGGTGCAGTGGTGGTGTTCCGAGACCGCAGGTTCTCCCAGGCGCACACAACCCGGATGACGTACCTGGCAAGGCATGATCCGCTAACCGGCCTGGCCAATCGGGTCATGCTCATGGAGCGCTGCGAGCATGCACTCAACCTCGCACGACGGCATGACAGTATGCTCGCGGTACTGTTCATCGATCTCGACAACTTCAAGGCACTCAACGACTCCCTGGGGCACAAGGCAGGAGACCAGTTGTTGAGCATGGTTGCCCGCAGGTTGCTTGCCTGCGTCAGAGAGACAGACACTGTCTGCCGATATGGTGGTGATGAGTTCGTCATACTGCTCAATGAGATCGCAAAACCTGAAGATGCTGCCAGGGTTGCAAGCAAGATTCAGTCAGCTGCCCGAAAATGCCGTTTTTACGGTCACACCATAGACCTGGACCTCAGTATCGGGATCAGCCTTTATCCAAGGCACGGCGTCGACGCGGACTCTCTTTTGTGTCAGGCGGATGCTGCAATGTATCGGGCCAAGAGCGACAGCAAAATGTACTATTGTTTCTTCAACGACGGCATGCTTCGTCCCGCTTCAGATGGAACCTGCCCGGATGCTTCCAATGTGATCAATCGCACTGATCGACATGTCCTCCATGGCCGATGATGACGATGGGCTGAAAGCCCGCTTGAAACCCAAACATGGAGAGCAAATCATGAACAAGAATCAGAGCAAGGGCAGCACCAAGGAGTTTTCCGGCAAAGCCAAAGAGGTGACCGGGAAAGTAGTTGGAGACAAGAAAATGGAGAGCAAAGGCAAGGCCAAAAAACACGCCGGCAAGTTACAGAAAGGCGTCGGCGACACCCAGGAAAAAGTCAAGCGAGCCACGTCATGACACAGCCTCCTCCCAGCCAACTGGATCCCCGAACCACTTCCCGGTCGGCCCGCGAAAACAAAGCACTGATGCTTTCGTCGAGCACCCTTACAGGTGATGACGTCTGCAACCGTAGAGGTGAGAACCTTGGTCACATCAAGGACTTCGTTATCGATACGGGTAGCGGGCAAATTCATTATGCCGTGATGAGCTGCGGGGGATTCCTCGGTATGGGCGATAGGCTATTCGCCATACCGTGGAAGGAGCTTGAGCTGGATCCGGAGAAGAGGTGCTTCTTGCTCGATGTCCGGGCCGAGTGGATCCAGAACGCACCTGGTTTCGACAAGGATGAATGGCCTGACATGACCGATCAGGAATGGGCCAGCAATGTTGCTTCCTATTACCGGAACCGGGATAACGGTGCTGCGCCGCGCATGTAGGCCCTGATGCAACAATTGATGGTGGTGCCCACTGTGGCGCCACCCGCCAGTCATCCGGGTAATAGCCCCTGAATCTGTCTTTTGACGACCTCATAGCACTCACAGCTCCGCGCTTCCACACCACCGCGATTGACTACCTCAATATGCCCACGGCGGTACTGAATCACCCCCTCCTTCTGAAGTTTTATCGCGGCCTCGGTCACCCCCTCCCGCCGCACTCCCAGACTTCCGGCAATCTGTTCATGAGTACATGCCACACCATTTCCCGACCCATGGTCCAGTGAATCAAGTAAATAGCGACAAAGCTGTTGCTGAATCGTATGGTGTCGATTGCATGCGACGGACTGCGCGATCTGCATCAGAACCCCATTGAAACAGCAGAGCAGCAGGGAGCGCAAGGATACGCTGCTCTCCGCTGCGGACAAGATAATGGTCGAGTTAAGACGAAAAGCCTGGCCGCTGGTCTGTACCTGGGTGCAATAGGTTGTAGAAACAGTTCCCCTGGACAGAACAAGCCCGATCATTCCTTCTCGCCCCACCCTGGCAAGATCACAGCCATGACCATCCAGGAGAATGTGACGTAGGCTCAGAACTGCGTCGATGGGGAAGTACATGAAATGCGATTCAGGTCCATTTTCAAAAAGCATTTCGTTCTTGTGCAGGTCAACCACCTTCAGATTCGGAAAGACCCTTGACCTGTCCTGGGGGCGTAGTGCTCTGAGCACTCGATTGCTCTCTGGATTGCAGGCTGTGGAAAACGCCCTGTCAACAGAGGGGGAATCGGTCGGAGATACGTCGCAGCGTGCAAGTCTCATGCTGCCAATACCCTTTCAACACGTTTAGACGGCTGATCCTGATTTAGAACCAGTCGGCAGCGTACCAGGCTGGATCCGACTTCACGGAAAAAACGGGTTTTGAGTATGGATAATCCGCGAATCGGCACCGTCTCCAGCCAGTCAACCGTAAGTGGACTGGACTCGACCAGGCGCTCGAACTCGGCGATACGAATCTGGTTGAGACCGCCATCGACATCCGAGAATTTTTCAGCACCGTCGGAACGAAACTGCGCCCTCCAATGAAGAAGCGCCTGCTCAGAAAATAGCAGATGGGCCCATGGAAACACGGAGAACAAGTGCCCGCCATAGGGGTGGAGCCAGGTCGGGCCGAAGGAAATTAGCACCTCGCCTTCAGGCTTGAGCAGATCGCTCATGATCTGCAGTATGCCGAGCGGATCAGAAAAATGTTCGAAGGCATCGAAGCTGACAATGATGTCTGCTCTTTCTTCGGTTTGCATAGTGAAGCAGCATCGATCTTCCACACCGGCCTGCACAGCACGTTGCCGTGACCGATCCAGATGTTTTTGCTGAATGTCGAGGCCGATCACGCGGCAATCGGGAGCCGCTTGAGCCATGGCAACCGCCTGCTGGCCGTCCCCGCAGCCGAAATCTATCACCGTCTTTCCCGCAAGGCTACTCGTCAAACCGTCTCCGAAATGCGCGTTAAGTTTCGCACCGCCTTCAGGAGATGCCGAAATGACTTCCCGTGGTGGGACCTGGGCGATGACCTTCAGAATCCCCAGTCCCACGGATCCACCAAGTTTGACCATAACCAATCCTGCCTTTCCCCCGCGCCAGAACCCCAATTGAACGGGCACATTAATGCAAAATGTGTATATTTTTCTGTGCGGTAACCCACATTACTAGTGTTTTATTGAGCTACGTTAGCCATCGCACAGAAGCCCCCTTCAGAGACACGGAAGATGACTGGCAACAGTTGTTATTCATTTACATCCTGGCGGAGGGGCAAACATGTTCAGAATCGATGAATCGGTTTCGATACCGACCGGCCTTCGCGATGAGCTGCCCGCAGCCTTCCCTGCCAGTGAATCACCCAGACTCGCAACTCGCCGCCAGATGCAACTGGGGTTGGTCGGAAGGTTGTTCAGACAACAAAGTCTGCGCTGGTTTGCATTACTGGCAGTGGTTGAATTAGCGCTTCTCATGCTGGCGCCCTGGTTGGCAATCAAAACCCGTTTTTTCTTCTATCCCGCGATGGGGGCCGAGGCCCTGACGCTCCTGCCGCTCAAGACCATCATGTTTGCCGGCGTGATATGGACCAGCATGATGGCACTGGGCATGTATCAGCGTCATGGTCGGGAAATCAAGGGTGTAGTAGTCGGCACATTGACTCGACTTGTACTCGCCATGACAGGGGGTGCGCTTGCCTTGATGGTGCTTTTCTTCCTGGTACCCGGCATCGAAGTCGGGCGTGGCGTCCTGGCCCTGTCGCTACTCTACGCCTCCGGATTCATGATCCTTTCCCGACTGACATTTTCACGTCTCACCAATGGTGGGCGTCTCAGGCGTCGGGCGTTGTTTCTTGGTGCCGGCAACAAGGCAGCCGCGCTGTTGAAGGATGCTCACCTGGAAGACAATCTCCGTTCAGTCAGGATTGTCGGATTTGCCAACAGCAGCCCAGGCACCAATGCCGATGCCCTGCATTTCGATCCTGCCCGCCGCATGGTCATCACTGGCTCCCTGGTCGATACAGTTTTTGACAATCACATAGATGACATCGTTGTTGCATCCGATGATCTTCGCAACTGCCTGTCAATGGATGAATTGATGACCTGCCGGCTGGCGGGCATCAATGTACTGCGACTGGATGCATTCTATGAGCGCGAGATGGGCCGGGTCATGCTGGAGGGACTGCTGCCCTCCTGGTTTGTCTTTACTTCCGATTTCAATCGTTCCGTCATGCGCCGCTTCACCAGACGCGTCTTCGATCTGGCTGCCGCAGCCGGAATCCTGTTTCTGACCTGGCCGATAATGCTCCTGGCTGCTATTGCGATCTGGCTGGAATCCGGCGGTCGAGGTCCTGTCCTCTACTTCCAGGATCGGGTAGGCGAAGGAGACAAGGTCTTTGCCTTGGTCAAGTTCCGAAGCATGCGCACGGATGCCGAGCACGATGGCGTCGCTCGCTGGGCAAGTGCCGATGACAATCGCATTACACGTGTCGGCCACATCATTCGCAAGCTGCGACTCGATGAACTGCCACAGTTGTACAACGTCTTCAAGGGCCAGATGAGCATGGTCGGCCCTCGGCCTGAAAGACCCGAGATAGTGGCCATGCTGCAACAGGATATTCCTTACTACGGACTGCGTCACAGCATTACTCCAGGACTTACCGGGTGGGCGCAATTGCGTTATCCCTACGGGGCCTCTGTGGCCGACGCCATCGAGAAGCTGCGCTATGACCTCTACTACATCAAGAACCAGAGTCTACTGTTCGATCTGCAGCTCTTGCTACAGACCGTCGAGGTCGTGCTCTTCCGGCGGGGCAGCCGATGAACGGGCATTCAATCATCAAGAACTCATCGCACGGCGTACCGCTGGTCTCTGTCATCACGCCGGTTTACAACGGAGAAGCCTGGCTCGGGGAAGCACTAGACAGTGCCCTTGGGCAAACCTTCGAATCCATGGAAATCATTGTGGTTGATGATGGGTCAACCGACTCCAGCCTGCAAATTGCCTGCGCTCGGGCCGAGTGGGCTTCCGATCGCATCAGGGTAATCAGCCAGAACAACGCGGGCCTGCCCACGGCACGCAATGTCGCCATGAAGCATGCACGGGGTCAGTATTACGCACTGCTTGACGCCGACGATGCCTGGCAATCCGATCACCTGGAAGCACTAATGGAGATTTTTGATCGGGATCCCGACCTGGGGCTGGTGCACGCGAACATTGAGCGTGTCGATGCATTTGGTCGGACGCTCGATATCCCGAACCGAACCTGGTCGGAGCAGACCGATGCCTTCGATGCAATTGCACTGCGTCATGAGCATGTGTCCTGCCCAACCGCTGTTTTCAGTCGCAGTGCGATCGAGATGGTCGGCAGTTTTGATCCGCAATTCACCGGACTGGGCTGTGAGGACCGGGATCTCTGGCTTCGAATCGCAGCACGATTCCGCATTCGTTACCTCGATCGGGTCACGGCTCGGTACCGCGTCCATCGGGCCAGCATGAGCGCAGATCAGGATCGAATGGCCCGGGCCCGGCAACTGCTCATTGCCAAGCTGGGACAAACTCGCCGTGGCTTCATGCTCGTTCCCCGCATGGAAGCGATGCTGCTCAGTGACCTTGGACTCGACCTGCTGGCCGATGATCACCATGCTGCCGCCATCCTCCACCAGTGGCGGGCCCTGCGTCTGACGCCTGCAGAGCCAGTCATAAGACGTCGACTGGTCCGATCCCTGCTCGAGGGCTGTCGGGCACTGACCAGTATCCGACGCCGGCAAGCCGGTCACGGGAGTGTCCCATGAAAAAGATTCCAACCATTCTTGTTACCGGAGGAGCCGGGTACATCGGGTCTCATGTCGTTGCCCAGCTCGGGGCCCGCGGGGAACGTATCGTCGTGCTCGACAATCTGAGTACGGGCAACTCGAGAGCGGTGCTCCATGGCCGCCTGGTCGTCGGAGATATCGCCAATGAGCGCCTTCTCAACATGCTGTTCCGCGAATACCGGATTGAGACAGTTTTGCATTTTGCAGGCCGAATCGTAGTACCTGAATCAGTCGCGAAACCGCTGGAGTACTACGATTGCAATACCTCCGGGGCACGCACTTTGATGGCTGCCAGTGCAAAGGCCGGAGTGCGTCAGTTCATCTTTTCCTCGACTGCTGCAGTCTACGGCGACCCGCCGGGAGGGGTGGCGGATGAACAAACCCCGCCGATGCCAATCAATCCCTATGGCCGCTCGAAGCTAATGACTGAGTGGATGCTGCGTGACCTGGCGGCAGCTTCGACCATGCGCCATGTGATTCTGCGCTATTTCAATGTGGCAGGTTGCGACAGTCATGGCAGGATTGGCCAGGACACGCCCGAGGCAACCCACCTGATCAAGGTCGCCTGTGAGCATGCCGTCGGCAAACGCAAGGGACTGGAAGTATTCGGATCCGACTACCCGACGGCCGACGGGACTTGCGTACGCGATTACATACATGTGGAGGACCTGGCCACCGCTCATCTGCATGCAGTCGACTACTTGCGTGCGGACAATGAATCTCTCACCGCAAACTGCGGCTATGGCCATGGCTACAGCGTTCTCGAAGTGATTGACACCCTGAGGAACCTGGTCGACTTTCCTCTCAACGTCAAGCTATCCCCGCGCCGAGCGGGCGATATGGCCACCATCATTGCTGACAACAAGCTAATTCGTCAACGGTTGGGATGGATGCCCAAACGGGACAACCTTGAATTGATCATAGCCTCCGCTCTGGCCTGGGAAGACCAACGGCAAATCGCAACGGAAAAGCGTACGCCCGGAAAACAGGCCATCAAGGCCCCGGAGCTGGCAACCGACGCTTTCCCGGGAGTTCACTGAGATGAATCAGCCTGAAAGCGATATCACCAAACCGCTGGTCAGCGTGATTCTCCCTGCGTTCAATGCCGCCCGTTTCCTCGAAAGAGCACTGGATTCCGTCAGAAATCAGACCTACCCGGCAAATAGAATCGAAGTCTTGCTGGTTGATGACGGCTCGACCGATGAGTCACTTCACATCGCGGAAAAATACGAGCATCAACTGTATGATCTGAAGGTATGCAGTCAGCCAAACCAGGGGGTCTCCTCTGCGCGAAACCTGGCGATCCTGCTGAGCAATGGGGATTTGATTGCATTCCTTGATGCAGACGATCGCTGGCTTCCTGACAAGATATCTCAGCAGGTAGCTGTCTTCGATGCCGCCCCGACTGTCGGCCTGGTTCACTGCGGTTGTACGTTTGTCGATCAGAATGGGAAGAAACTGGGGAACTGGTCGCGTCGATCCCGTGTGGATCAAGGCGATGTCTTGCTCGACTATATCTGCGATTTCTTTTTGATCACATCCAGCGTCATGATCCCCCGGACCGTCCTTGATGATGTGGGCTATTTCAATGAATCGCTGAAAGTTGGTGAAGACAATGACCTGTTTCTTCGAATAGTCGCCAGCTACCTCATCGGCTGTGCGCCGCAGCCACTACTCGAGCGTACGGTTCGATCCGATAGCCTGAGTCGTGAGGATTATGAGCTGGATGCACACACCGATCTTCAGACCCTGCAAAGGTTCCTGGAGTCACATCCCGAGTTTGCCAGAGAAAACCGGCGAAGAATTGATGCCCATTTTTCTGACTATCTTTTCAGCTATGGCTATCGCTTGCTGGAAGACGGCCGACTCGAGCAGGCCCGCGACGCCCTGAAGCGATCCCTCAGGATCGGCTGGTCAACCCGGGCAGGCCGCACGTTGATTCGCAGTTATCTACCGACACGAATCGCGAACCGAGCGCGGGCGAAATGGACATGAAGATCCTGTCCAGGACCCTGCCACAACCAGACCTGAAGGCGCGCTTCAATGACGCACGTAATCCCGGTTTCTCGAATGTCTGGCGGGGTGCGGTCGCACGCTCAACCCTCACCCGCCCATTGGCCAGTCTTTTCGCGGGACTGGGCACCTGTCTCATGTATCACCGGATCTGTGAGGACGAGCAGACTCAGGCCACAATACAGTCGAGCTTCCTGCCCAACCAGGAGCTGATTGTCAGCACCCGCGCCTTCAATGAGCAAATGGCATTCCTGGCACGCAACTACAATTGCATTTCTCTGCACCAGGCCATTGAGCAACTCAAGAGCGGCCGCCTCCCTCCAGGCAGCGTGGTGGTGACATTCGATGACGGCTATCTCGACAATCTGACGCTCGCCCTGCCCGTTCTCCAATCACATGGAATTCCTGCAACCGTGTACATCGCCACCGGCCTGATCGAACAGACATCAAGGCTGTGGTGGTATGAGCTGGAACAACTGGTTGCCGGACAGTCGAATCTCCATATCGACTGGCAGGGCCGGGAATACAACATCAGTTCGACCAACGTCATGGAGAAACGACTGGCCTACGTGTTTCTGAACCGGCTGATGAAAAGAATGAGTCCGGAAGAGCAATCGGACTTCATGGCCATGCTGCAAGCCGAGCACCCCCACCACTTCAACTACTCAAGCCTGGTGCTCCGTCGGCGACACCTGGCAAAACTGGCCGACAATCCGTTAATCACGATCGGTGCCCACACACACCATCACCTTGTGCTGAGCCGTCTGTCCGACATTCAACTGCGTCACGAGCTCCTTCGGTCACGCGAACTCCTGCAGTCCTGGCTCGAGCGTCCAGTCGACCACCTGGCCTATCCTTTCGGCAGCAACCAGCAGGCATGCAAGCGAGAATTCAAGGTTGCTCGCGAGCTGGGTTTTGAGTCTGCAGTAACCACGCGTCTTGGACATCTCCAGAAGTTTCATCGGAACCACCTGCTTGCACTGCCCAGAGTAGCTGTCGGCTACCAGGACTGCATGTCGCGTTTCGAGTGGAAACTCAGTGGACTGTATTGCCTGAGCAGGCGACCGCTGAGCCGGATACGC
>SKXY01000167.1 GCA_007128175.1 Wenzhouxiangella sp.
CGCATCGCGCTCGGCACGGCGGTGGTGCAGGTGAGCCAGCCGAGGGTGCCGTGCCACAAGCCGGCGGTCTTCACGGGCGAGGCGCGCCTCACCAACGACCTGGTGACGACCGGTTGGACCGGCTGGTACCTGCGGGTCCTCGAGCCGGGCGAGGTTCGCGAAGGCGACGAGGGACGCCTGCTCGAGCGACTGGAGGGTGCGCCAAGCGTGCTGTGCCTGAACGCCCTGCGCTACGGCGACCAGGTCGACGCCAACGCCCTGCTGGCCATGGCCGGGGCGCCAGGCCTGCTCGCGTCATGGCGGACCGCGCTGCGCGAGCGCGCCGCCCGGGCAGGCTGAGGCCGCTCGAGGCGGGACGAGGTGGGCTGAGGCGCCTGGCGCAGGCCGAGGCGCCCGGCGCGCGCCGAGGCTCGAGCAGCGACGCCATCGAGCGCCTGCTCCTGCGCTCAGCGCCCCAGGTGGCTGAGGGCGAGATCGGGCCGATCGGTGATGACCGCTCCTACGCCCAGGTCGAACAGGCGCCGCGTCTCGACCTCCTCGTTGACGGTCCACACGTCGAGCTGCACGTTGCGCTCGCGCAACCCCTCCACCAGCCGCGAGTTGACGATCTCGATACCGCCCTGGCGGCGCGGCACCTGGAAGGCCTCGGCCTGTGGCGCGTACAGGCGGCCCAGGTACGCCATGTTGAGGAACACGAAGGTCCGCACCTCGTCGGGGCCGGCCGAGGTGGCGACCCCCGGGCAGCGCTGCCGGAACTCGCGCAGGGCCCGCTGGTGGAACGACGCCACCATCACCGTGAGCTCGCGATCGAGCTCGCGGATGAGGTCGCAGGTGATGCCGATCAGGCGCACGTCGTCCACCTTCAACTCGACGTTGACGGCCGCCTCCGGGAAGGTCTCGAGCACGTCGCGCAGCGTCGGGATGGTGATGCCCTGCCCGCGGAACGGGAACGCGTCGGGCGCGCCGCCCGGCGGACGCCAGCGATAGCCGAAATCGAGCTCGCGCAGCTCCGCCAGCGTCAAGCTCGCGACGCGCCCGCTGCCGTCGCTGGTGCGGTCGACCGTCGCGTCGTGGATGACGACCACCTCGGCGTCTGCGCTCAGGTGCACGTCGAGTTCGAGCACGTCGACGCCGAGCGCGTGCGCGCCCTCGAACGCCACCATCGTGTTGCCCGGCCACAGGTGATCGCCGCCCTGGTGGGCGTGCACGTGCGGTCCGGGGCCGAGGACGTCGCGGAGGTAGGGATGGTCGGGCCGGGGCTCAGCTCGCCACCAGGCCAGCAGCGCAGCGACGACGAGCAGGAACAGGAGCCAGAGCAGGCCCCGGCCGAGGCGACGACCGAAGCTGCGACGCGGTCGGGCTGAGGTGCTCATGGCGGCATGGTAGCCGACGCCGCCCCCCGCCATGCGCGGGCGCCGGGCAACCCCGGCCTATCACGCCGTGGCGAGGGCGGTGCGGCCGCGGACGCTCATTCGAGGAAGTCGCGCAGCTTTCGGGTGCGGCTCTCGTGGTACTTGAGCTTGCGCAGCGCCTTGTTCTCGATCTGGCGGATGCGCTCGCGGGTGACGCCGAAGTGGCTACCGACCTCTTCGAGGGTGTGCTCGCGCCCGTCGACCAGACCCTTGCGCAGCTTCAGCACCATCGCCTCGCGCTCACTCAGCTTGTCGAGCGCCTCCTCGAGCTCCTCGGAGAGGATGATCTTGCTGGCCTGCTCCACCGGCGACTCGATGTTCTCGTCGGGGATGAAGTCGCCGTAGAAGCTGTCCTCCTCGTCACCGATGGGCGTCTCGAGGCTGAAGGGCTCGCGCGTGAGCTTGAACGCCTCCTCGACCTTCTCGGCGTTCCAGTCCGGCCCCATCGCGTCGGCGATCTCCTCGTAGGAGGGCTCGCGCGAGAGCTCCTGCTGCAGACGCCGGCTGGCGCGGGTCAGCTTGTTGATCGTCTCGACCATGTGCACCGGGATGCGGATGGTGCGGGACTGGTCGGCGATCGCGCGGTTGATCGCCTGCCGGATCCACCAGGTGGCGTAGGTGCTGAACTTGTAGCGCCGGCGGTACTCGAACTTCTCCACCGCCCGGATGAGCCCTTGATTGCCCTCCTGGATCAGGTCAAGGAAGCTCATGCCGCGGCCGTTGTACTTCTTGGCGATCGACACCACCAGCCGCAGGTTGGCCTCGATCAGGTGTTGGCGCGCCAGGTCGCCGTCCTCGACGACCCGCTTCAGGCGGCGGCGGTTGCGCTCGTCGTAGGCCTCGGCGTTCACGTCGAGCTCGGCGCGCGCCGCTTCGCCCTCCTCGATGCGGCGGGCCAGCGAGATCTCCTCTTCGAGCGTGAGCAGCTTGACGCGGCCGATCTCCTGCAGGTACTGCCGCACCGGATCGTTGGTCTTGACACGCGCATCGGCCAAGGCCTCGGCCCGGGCCTCGAGCTCCTCGCGCTCGAAGCGATCGCGGCGCTCTTCCTCCTCGACGTCGTCCACCTCGTCGTCGCCGAAGCTACCGACGTCGTCGTCCTCGAGCGTCTCGTCTTCGGCCAGGTCAGCGATGGCGATGCCCTGTCGCTCGACCAGCTCCATCAGGTCCTCGAAGTTGGCCTCGTCTTCGGGAACGCCCGTCATGGCGAGCGCCTGGTTGTAGGCCGCCGTCAACTCTTCCGTGTCGAGCGAGCCGGCCCCCTTGCCGGTCTCGAGCAACTGCGCCACGGGCGCCGCCGCGAGCCAGCCGACGCTCGGCACGTCGGCCACCGGCGCTTCGGACTGCGGCGCCGCAGCAGCCGCTGGCGCTGCGGCGCCGTCGGACGGCGCGGAGGCCGCCGCCTCCTTCAGGCCGGGCGCTCGCGTGGCGGCTACATCCTCTTCACTCGCGGTTGCCTTCGCAGGCGCCTTCTTGGGTGCCGCCTTCTTGGCGGGCGACTTCTTGGTAGCGGCCTTCTCAGCAGGGGCCGCCTCGGCAGCCGCCTGC
>SKXY01000079.1 GCA_007128175.1 Wenzhouxiangella sp.
AGTCCTTACTTTGAATGATTCTGATAAATATCAATCTGATCTCAGAGACAATTCTAAAGAAGAAATCACCCAATTTCAATCTGAACATCAAAAAACTGTTGGGTATTCGCGTGATAATCTACATGAACAAGCAGAATTGCGACCATTCTTCACACCGACTGCAGAACAGCTTGCCCTCACAGAAGAAATAGTTCGTAGTTTCGATTGTGATATTGTTACAGACGTTAGTCTAACCGAATGTCAAGCCTTAGTAGCATTATTCAACAGCACCAACGGTGCCGGGTGGACAAATAACACCAATTGGCTGGCGACAACCACAGTGGGAAGCTGGCATGGTGTTTATGTTGAATCGGGGCATGTTCATCATATCGATCTATGGAATAACCAGCTTAGCGGAACGATCCCGGTTGAACTGGGGAATCTAACCAATCTACAATATTTAGCACTTGCAGTCAACCAGCTCAGCGGTGTTATCCCGAATTCATTAGTAAATTTGACTGAGTTGGAAGACTTATACCTCGGCTGGAACCAATTGAGCGGATCAATACCTTCTGAGTTAGGAAACCTGACGAGTTTAATTAGCATTGGACTAGATACAAATCAGCTTACTGGCCCGATCCCAGTTGGGTTTGGTAACCTGACTCAATTGGAAAGGTTATACCTTTATGATAATCAGTTGAGCGGTTCAATCCCGGTTCAACTGGAAAATCTGACTAAGTTATCAGTACTACATCTGAGCAACAACCAACTTACAGGACAAATTCCTGCAGGGATTGGTAATCTGACAAATCTACAGGTATTATTCCTGAACGACAACCAACTTACTGGATCAATCCCGACTGAGTTGGGAAGTTTAACCAACCTTGAAGGATTATACCTTTGGGGCAATCAACTCACCGGACCAATTCCACCTGAGATAGGGAATCTAAACAACTTGCAAACCCTTGACCTTGGTGGTAACCAACTAAGTGGTCCGATCCCTGCTCAGTTGGGTAATTTGACTAATCTAACCGATCTAGGTCTAGGCTGGAATCAATTAAGCGGTTCAATCCCGACTGAGCTGGGAAATCTTGTTAATCTTAATGGCCTTGGCCTTGATAGTAACCAGCTCACAGGTACGATACCGGTTAGTTTTGAAAACTTAACCAATTTAGAAGTCTTATATCTTTACAATAACCAGCTAGAAAGCCCAATCCCGACTGAGTTGGTCAACTTAACCAATCTCAGAGTGCTAAACCTCGGTGGCAACCAGTTAACCGGCCCGATCCCATCTTGGTTGGGTAACCTTACCAATTTAGAAGAATTACAATTCTGGGCTAACCAATTGGAAGGTCCGTTACCGGTGGAACTTGGAAACCTTTCTAAATTAGTTTCTCTAGGCTTAAGCGACAACCAATTAAGTGGATCTATTCCAAGCTGGCTGAGTGATTTGTCAGATCTAATCTGGTTGGAACTTCATGATAATAATTTTTCAGGTGATATCCCAATTGAACTAGGTACTCTTACCAGTCTACAAAACCTGAACCTTAGTTGGAACGAGCTCAGCGGGTCGATCCCGGCTGCAATAGGCGGTCTTAACAACCTGGTATGGCTTGATCTTGGTGGGAATCAACTCAATGGTTCTATCCCGGTTGATTTAGTCAATCTGAACAACCTGGAAGGTTTATTCCTTTGGGGCAATCAACACACCGGGTCGATCCCGCATGAGATAGGAAACTTGAACAACTTGCAAATCCTTGACCTAAATGGTAACCAACTTAGTGGTTCAATCCCAAATTCAATAGGCAATCTGAGCAACCTGACATGGCTTGATCTTGGTGGGAACCAAATCAGTGGCGCAATCCCGGTCGGCTTAGTCAATCTGAACAACCTGGAAGGTTTATTCTTATGGGGTAATCAACTAACCGGATCAATCCCGCATGAGATAGGAAACCTGAACAACTTGCAAACCCTTGACCTTGGTGGGAACCAACTAAGTGGTCATATCCCAACCCAGTTGGGTAATTTGACTATTCTTAATAATTTAGGCCTTGGTTGGAATGAGTTAAGCGGACCCATCCCAGATGAACTGGGAATTCTAGCCAATCTGCAAGGGCTAAATCTTGCTTGGAACCAGCTCAGCGGATCGATACCGGTTGAAATAGGCAATCTGACTAACCTGGTTTGGCTTGATCTTGGTGGAAATCAGCTCACTGGATCAATTCCAACCACATTTGGCAACCTAGTCAACCTGGAAGGGCTCAGTCTTCATAATAACCAGCTCAGCGGCTCAATCCCTAATGGTTTGGGAAACATGAACAATCTTCAAAACCTAAATCTTGGCTGGAACGAACTCAGTGGTTCGATCCCAGCCGAATTGGGTAGCCTGGCAAAACTGGAACAGCTTGATTTCAATGGAAATCAGCTTAGTGGGTCAATCCCCCCCGAACTTGGTTCCTTGGATAACCTTGAAATACTTTTCCTGATGGATAACCAATTGACTGGCCAGATTCCCACCTCACTCGGTGACCTGAGCCAACTTGTGGAGTTAGATCTTGGCGGGAATGAGTTGACCGGAGGTATACCATCTCAATTGGGTAATCTTTCCCATCTTCAAAGACTTCATTTGTGGGGAAATCAACTTACTGGGCAAATTCCACCAGCGCTAGGTGACCTTAGTGCACTTCGTGAACTCGGCCTTGGCGGTAACCAACTCACTGGATCAATCCCTCTTTCAATCTGGGGTCTCACTTATCTAGAGATGCTCATTCTCGATCATAATGATTTGGAAGGAAGCCTTCCTTCAGCTATCAAAAATTTAGAGAACCTGGAATACCTTCATTTGCACAACAACCGCTTTGATGGGGAAATCCCATCTGACATCGGCGAACTCACTCAGTTAAAACAATTAATCCTCTTCCTGAATGATTTCACTGGGACAATACCTGAAGAGATATTCCTGCTTAAC
>SKXY01000251.1 GCA_007128175.1 Wenzhouxiangella sp.
CGGGTTCGGGGTCACACGACTCACCGATCAGGTGAAGGTCAAGCAAGGGCAGAATCTGCGGATGAAATCCGCGCCGGCGCTTGCGGGGCCGGTTGCTGATCCAGACCAGTTTCCCGCCCATCTGCTTGACCCGGCGGAAGTGGCGCTTGCGGCCGGTGCAGTCAAACACTGCCAGGTCGGGGCGCAACCGCTCGATGCACCGTTCAACGGCTGCACCGGCCAGCGACGGCGTTTTCTCCAGCAGGTGATAGTGGAAGCTGCGCTCGCGCTCGACCTCGGCGTGACGACTGAGCAGGAAGTGAATATCGACGTTTTCGCGACGCCGGCTGATCGCCCGCGCGATGTTGAGGCAGCGGTAGTATTCGCCCGAGCCCACCGGGCTGCTGACCGGAACGAACAGCAAGGTCAACTTCTCTTGCGTCATGCTTTCTTCCCGGAATTCATCGGGTCGGTGGGCGCGCTTGCGGCATAACGGTCCGGATCACCAGGCGGTGCGGTCTTGAACCGGCGATGCAGCCACCAGTACTGGGCCGGCGCCATGCGCACGTAGCGCTCCAGAAAGGCGTTGAAACGCGCCAGGTCGGAACGGGCGTCATCACCAGGGAAGTCATTGAAAGCGGCTTCGATGTGAACGGTGACACGGCCGGTCTTCTCATCCTTGACCGGATACATGGGCACCACCACCGCGCGTCCGAGTCGTGCCAGTTCGAGGATGCCGTTGGCGGTGGCCGTCTCGATGCCGAAAAACGGCGCAAAGGTGCTGCGCGACAGGCCGAAATCCTGATCCGGTGCGTACCACAGCACGCCGCCGGATCGCAGGTGACGCACCATGCCGCGCAGGTCGTGGCGCGACAGCATATTCAGCGCGTACCTTGATCGTCCCTGGTTCTGAAAATTCTCGAGCACCGGGTTGCTCAATGGCCGGTAGATGCCCGCCGCCTCGATTCGTTGACCGAACAGACGCGCCCCCATTTCCAGACAGGTGGTGTGACCGGTGATCAGCATGACGCCACGCCCGTCGGCACGCGCCGCCTCCAGGTGCTCCAGGCCGGTGACCGTGCCGAAACGCTCATCGAAGTCACCGGGGCGTTGCCAGGTTACGGCCACTTCGGCCAGGCTTTCGGCCAGGTTGCGGAAATGACGCCGCGACAGCTGCCCGCGCTCTACCGCATCCAGTTCGGGAAAACACAGCGCCAGGTTGCGCTCGACCACACGGCGTCGGGACGCCATCGCAAGTCGCAACAGGTGGCCAAGCGGTCGCACGAGCACCCGCGCCAAAGGCAGGGGCAGTCGACCCAGCAGGCGAGCCGGCAGCAGAGCCACATGCGTGGACAACTTGCGCAAGACATTCATGAGCCGCACCGGCTCCCGACACTGCAACGAACCGGCATCCGCCCGCAGTATTCGCTTTGCATTACACTTCGCACCATCATGCTGTCAGTCTATCGTTTGTTTGCCATGGCCGCCGCCCCGTTGGCCCTGGGCTGGTTGCGCTGGAAGGCGGCCGGTCCGGCCGAACTTCGTGCCCGCTGGCGTGAACGCAACGGCCATGTGACGGCCGTCGAGGCTCCGGTTTTGTGGATTCATGCGGCTTCTTTCGGTGAGGTCAACGCCGTGCAGGCGCTGGTTCATTCACTGCTTGAGCGATTCCCCGAACACAATCTGGTTCTCAGTACCTTTACTGCCACCGGCCTGGAACGAGCCGAGCAACTATTCGGCGAACGCGTCACCACCACTTTCATCGCCCTGGATACGCCCGGGCGGGTCAAGCGCTGGCTGGCGCAGCTCAAACCTCAGGCCGGCATTATCGTCGAAACCGAGATCTGGCCGGAACTTTTCCGGCAATGCCGACAGCAGGGTATTCCGCTGGTCCTGGTGAATGCACGGCTGGCGCCGGGCGCGATGAAGCATTATCGGCGTTGGCGCGGGCTGTTCGAACCGGCCCTGGAGGCCGTGGCCATCGCGGCGGCCCGCGGCGAGGATGATGCCGGGCGCTTCCGCGAACTTGGCCTGGCCGAAGAGCGCATCCAGGTGACAGGCAATCTGAAATTCGACATGCCGCTGCCAGAGGATATCGGCCGGCGTGCCGGCAAGCTCCGCCAGCGCTGGGGAGAGCGCCCGGTCTGGGTGGCCGGAAGCACCCGGGAAGGTGAAGAGGAAATCGTGCTCGCCGCGCACAGACGCATCCTCGAGGAGCGACCTGACGGCCTGCTGATCCTGGCGCCACGCCATCCGCCACGATGCAAGGCGATCCGCCGGATGCTCGAGGACCAGGAGTTCAGCTACCAGTCAATCGGCGAAACCATTCGCCCGGAAACCCGGGTCGTTCTGGTCGATGGACTCGGCCTCTTGCTGTCGTGCTATGCCGCTGCACCGGTGGCCTTTGTCGGCGGCAGCCTGGTCGACATCGGCGGTCACAACCTGCTCGAACCGGCCGCCTTCGGCAAGGTGGTCATCGCCGGCCCCCACCTGCACCAGCAAGCCGACATGGCCGCCGCACTGGACAAGGCCGGCGCACTGGCCAGGGTGGCCGACGAAATCGAGCTCGCCCGGGAAGTCCTCACCATCTGGAACGATCCGCAACTGGCACTGGAGCGCGGACGGGCCGCGCTGGGTGTGGTCGAGGGCGGGCGCGGCAGCGGGCGCCGCACCCTGAAGCTGATTAGCAAAGTGATGGAATATCGCCAGACGCCTTAAGGTTTTCTTAACGGGAGCTTGATATCGTTCCCATCCGCAATCCTTACCATTACCCCTCCCCCCCAATGTTCGTATCAGGCATGGATATCAGACCCGGCCAGTCGGCTGCATGCAAAATCGACAGACAATTTCACATATCGGTGCGGCTGGCTTGCACGATTGTACTGACAGTTGTCCTGCTTGCCCTTCAGGGCTGCAGGTCCGGTGACGCCGAAGAACAGGAGTCGGAAACCACG
>SKXY01000226.1 GCA_007128175.1 Wenzhouxiangella sp.
AAGTACGGCTTCGCCGCCGCCCCGCTGGAAGGCACCGAGCCGGTTGAGGTGAAGGAGTGGTTGCAGGCGGAATTGAAGCAGGCGTTGGTTTGACGAAAAGGTTTCAGGTTTCAGGGGCCCAGGATGGCTCCGATCAACTCTTTCCTGAAACCTGAACCCTGAAACCTTCTGTCAAAGACAAGCAGAGACGAGACGATGGAAACGGTTGAATCGAAGGTAAGAGACCAGATTAACGTGCATACCCTGCGCGAGCAGTTTCCCGTGCTTTCGCGCGAAGTGCACGGCAAGCCGTTAGTTTATCTCGACAATGCCGCCACCGCGCAGCGTCCGCTGAAAGTCATCGAGGCGATGGACGACTTCTATCGCCACTACAATGCCAATGTCCATCGTGGCGTGCACCAGCTCTCGGTCGAGGCATCGGAGAAGTTCGAGCAGTCACGTGCCGCCGTTGCCCGTTTGCTGAACGCGACCACCGATCGCGAGATCGTGTTCACTCGCGGCACCACCGAGGCGATCAACCTGGTTGCCAACAGCTACGTCCGGCCGAAGCTCCAGCCCGGTGACGAGATTCTCATCACCCACATGGAGCATCACTCCAACATCGTACCCTGGCAGATGCTGTGCGAGCAGACAGGAGCGGTGCTCAAGGTCGCGCCCATCAATCGGCGCGGTGAGCTGATGCTCGATGCCTTCGAGGAACTGATCAGTGAACGCACCCGCATCATTGGCGTGGTGCACGTCTCCAACGCGCTCGGCACCGTCAATCCGGTCGCAGAGATCTGTGCCATGGCGAAAAAGCACGATGTGCCCGTGCTGGTCGACGGCGCCCAGGCCACGCCGCATGAGCAGGTCGATGTACAGGCACTGGGCTGCGACTTCTACTGTGTTTCGGCCCACAAGATGTATGGGCCGACCGGCATCGGTGCGCTGTGGGCACGCGAGGAATTGCTGGAGGCCATGCCGCCCTGGCAGGGCGGTGGCGAGATGATCCAGCGGGTCAGCTTCAGCGGGACCACCTACAACGAAATCCCGCACAAATTCGAGGCCGGCACGCCCAACATTTCCGGCGCCATCGGCTTCGGCGCCGCCGTCGAGTTCCTCGAGGACATCGGCATCGAACGCATTGCCGAACATGAGATGCGCCTGCTCGATCACGCCACCGAAGCGATGTCGAAGGTCGACGGGCTGACCATCATCGGCCAGGCCGAACACAAGGGGCCGGTCGTGTCCTTTACCCTTCAAGGCGCCCATCCCAACGATATCGGCACCATCATCGACCACCACGGTGTCGCCATCAGAACCGGCCACCACTGCGCCATGCCGGTGATGGAGTTCTTCGAAGTGCCGGCCACTGCCCGCATCTCGTTTGCCGTCTACAACCTGCACTCGGAAATCGACGTTTTCCTCGACGGACTGGAGCGGACGCGGGGCATGCTGGCCTGACGAATGGTCGTTTCGTCGCTTTGTCGTTTTGTCTCTTCGAAGCGACAAACAGACCAAACGACGAAGCGACGGTTTCTGTGTCTTTTACTCCACCCGCCACCACCCCCATATCGGATTCCCCCTGACCTTGACCCCGAGTTCCCGCAGCCAGTCGGCGACAACGTGGTTGGAGTTATAGAAGACCGTGTAGTCGACCGGGTCGTGGACGAATTCCAGGTCGTAGTTCGGGTTGTGGTGCCGGGTGTCGCTGGCATCCTCGAAGCGCTGTTTCAGTCGCTGGTCCAGTTGGTCTATCCGGTCGGCTTCGGCGGGCAGTTCATGGATGTCACGGATGACCACCGGAACCTGGCGTCGGATGCCGCTTTCGTCGGGTGCTCCTGTCAGCTCCTTGCGTCCCAGGGCCGCCTGCGTGGGAAAGAACAGCGTCGGCAAGACCCGAAAGAAGCCGGTCTCCTGTAACGCGTACCAGCGCCACTCGCCGTAGAGATAGCGGACCATGGAATCATCGGCTCGCGTCAGCACCAGCGTGGAGTGACGCCCGTGATCGAGCAGGTAGACCAGGCGTGGCTGCTCGATGTCCTCGACGTCTGGCCGCGTGACGGTGCCGACGCAGCCGGTCAGAAGTGCAGCCAGTATCATGCATGTGAGGCCATGCCGGCCAGATGTTGACATGACAATTCAATGGGTCGGGACTCAGGTGAATTGTCCAGAGCGAGAGCAGCTCTGTCCACCTCTCGTGAGCCGCTGGTAGAATTCCCGGGCCATGGCACTCGACAAGCTCTACCATCAACTGGTGCTCGATCACAATCGTGCGCCGCATAATTTCGGTTCGCTGCCGGGCGCGACGCACGCCGCGCGGGGGCGTGACGCGTTGTGCGGGGACGATATCCTGGTGGAGCTGATCGTCGACGGTGACCGAGTCGAGCGTGCCGCATTTTCCGGCGAGGCCTGTGCCATCACCACGGCGTCGGCCTCGATGCTGACCGAGTGGTTGATCGGCCGTTCGGTAAGCGAGTTCGAGTATGCTTTCGAGCAATTCGAACAGGTGATGACCAATCCGGATGAGCCGCCTTGTCCCGAGCTCGGCGAGATCAATGAACTAAGCGCGGTCAGTGCCTTTCCGGCGCGGGTGCGCAATGCGTTGTTGCCATGGAAGTCGGTTTCGCGGGCGTTGAAAGGGTGAGGGGGTGCATTCGCAGGATGCTGCAGAGCGTAAGCGAAGCACATCAGCCAGCGGAGGCTTTTATCCCCACGCGATAGGGGTTGCGTCCCCCTCGTCTGAGACCGGAAGCTGGAAGTCGGTACGTCGGTACGTCGGTGCGTCGGTGCGTCGGTGCGTCGGTGCGTCGGTGCGTCGGTGCGTCGGTGCGTCGGCTCGAGATCTGCACGGCCTACTGACGCACGGACGCACAGACCTCAGACTCCCTACCGCCCAAAGGACGGCAGGGGGCTCCGATTCACCTCAAGCGCCGTCAGCGCCTCAGGACTT
>SKXY01000334.1 GCA_007128175.1 Wenzhouxiangella sp.
CAGAATTCGCGCAATTTGATACTCCTGTTGCTTTTGGGCACTGTTGCCGGTTTTTTTATCATGTCATACGTATTACATAAAAGGGTAACTAAGCCTCTTGCCTTGGTAGCAGAAATAATCAAGACCGATAAAACCGAGAAAATACCCCGGTTGAAAAAAGCAAGTACAGACTTTGACAAGCTGGGAAAGCTGTTGCAAGAGTTTATTGATCAAAAAGAGCAGTTGCAGATTGAGAAAGAAAGGGCAGAAGAGTCGGACAGGCTAAAATCTGCATTTCTTGCCAACATGAGCCACGAAATACGCACGCCTTTGAACGGCATTCTCGGTTTTCTTGAGCTGCTTGACAAACCTGACCTCACAGCAGAACAAAGAAAGCGATACATTAAGATCGTTAACAAGAGCGGGCAGCGGCTGCTCGATACCATCAACGACATCCTGGAAATATCGATGATAGAGGCAGGCCAGTCGGTCGTTCAAAAAGTGGAAGTCAATACGGAAGAGATCATGCATTACTTCCATTTGTTTTTTGTTCAGCAGGCAAAAGATAAGGGGCTGACCGTTGAGCTGGATCATTACGTTACTGAATCTGATGCCATCATCCAAACAGATAAGAACAAACTGGAGAGCATCCTTACCAACCTGATCAAAAACGCCATCAAGTTCACCAACGAGGGCGGAGTTGTTTTTGGCAACTATTTGGATGATAATTGTTTGGTTTTTTATGTGAAGGACACGGGCATCGGCATTGCAGAGGATCGCATGGAGGCTGTTTTCGACCGTTTTGTGCAGGCCGATAATTCACTGACCAGGCAGCATGAGGGCTCCGGCCTTGGCTTGTCGATCGTGAAATCTTATGTTGAAATGCTCGGTGGCCGCATCTGGGTAGAGTCAGAGCCCGGTAATGGCAGCATATTCTACTTTTCGATTGCCAGGAACACATGACGGCGACTCTAATCTGTTAAAAAGTTCCCTGTCTGTATCAATTCAATCTTCTCGAATGATCAGGATATTCAACGAGGGTGTTTGATCAGATTATTCTTCACGGATTAAACTTTGGACTGGTTTTTGCTATGATTTACGTTTGGTGTAATTGCAATTTCTGCTCAACGTACTGGAAATGAATCACAGATTACTACTTTTCGTTTTCTTTGTTGGTTTTATGTCGGTCGCGTCTGCTGCCCAGGAAAATTCGGCAGACGACATGGCTGAAGATATCGGCAAGGCCATCCGCAACGGCAGCGCCCGTGAAATGGCTCGCTATTTCGGTCAAAATGTTGATTTGTATTTGCCAAGAGCTGAAGGAACTTTTAGCCGATCTCAGTCGGAGATCATTCTTCGTGAGTTTTTTAGCCGCAACTCACCCAGATCCTATACAGTGGTAACCCAAGGAGCTTCGGGTGATGGGTCAGTTTTTGTCATCGGACGGTTTACAACCCGCCAGGGACAAACTTTCCGCAGTTACATCCTGATAAAAAAAGTGTCTCAGACTTACTACCTGCATCATGTGCAGTTCGATCAAATATGATCAGGGATAATTTGATCAATTATTCTTATCAGCTTCTGAAAGCCTGCAATCATTCGTATGTTATTTTATTATTGGTTATTATCAATTTTAATCTTGATAATCAGTCAAATCAGTGTACTATTATACCAAAAAATACAATTTGCTTTTTGGAGCTTAGCCCTTTTCCATATTATAAAACCGGAATGGAGTTAAATTCTTAGCGTATATTTCACGGAAGTTTGTATTTTTATTCCCCAATTTACGAACCGGTTTTTGATTGATGACGCTTGAAATTGCTATTGTACTTGCTGTGCTGCTGGGAGCAGTGATCATGTTTGCCACCGAACGTTACCCTGTTGATGTTGTGGCCATTATTGCCATGTCGGTATTGGTTGTATCAGGAGTAATAAGCCCGGCGCAGGGCGTTTCTGGCTTTAGCAACTCTGCTACAATCACCGTGGCGTTCATGTTTGTCCTCAGCACAGCCCTGTTTAAATCAGGGGCCGTAGTGAACATCGGTAACCGTATTGCCCAGCTCTTTAAGTACAATTTTTGGGTGGGTATCCTGGCTACAATGGTCACTGTAGGTGTTATCTCCGCATTTATCAACAATACACCGGTTGTAGCAATATTTATTCCAATTTTGGTTGGAGCAGCAGCACAATCTAAACTCAGCCTGGCAAAAATGCTCATGCCGCTGTCGTTTGCCTCGATGTTTGGCGGGGTTTGCACATTGATCGGAACATCCACAAACATCCTCGTGAGCGGAATTGCCGCCGATAATGGACTCGAACCGTTTTCCATGTTTGAGATGTCACGCATGGGGCTTATCTTTTTTGGTGTCGGCTTGTTGTATATGATGTTGATTGGCATTCGGTTGATCCCTGACCGGGGTGTTGACGAGGGTTTGATGAAAAAGTTCGGGATGGGCGATTATCTGACCGAGATTGTCTTGCTATCGAATGCACCATCGGCAGGAAAAACCATCATAGATTCTCCATTGGTGAAAAAATTAGACATCGACATTCTTGAGGTAAATAAAAAAGGTCAACTATATATCAACCCTTCAGGTGATCTGATGCTTGAAGAAGGCGATATTTTGAAGGTCAGATGCAATGTCGAGAAGGTAAAAGCACTCAAGGAGCGTGAAGGAATTGCCCTGAAAAGCGATCTGAAATTTAAGAGTCCAGAGGAAATTGCAGAAAATAAACAAGTCGATGAGCGGGTGGCCATCGTTGAAGCGGTGATAGCCCCCAACAGCCCTTTCGAAGGAAAAACCGTTAAGCAGCTTAACTTTCGTCAGCGTTATGGTGCCACTGTGCTTGCAATCAGGCATCGCGGGGAGCTGATGCGCGACAAGGTAGCTAACACAGTGTTGCGGGCAGGTGATACACTACTAATTGAAGTAG